>DVJV01000248.1 GCA_018716525.1 Candidatus Ventricola gallistercoris | reverse complement strand
TTCCCTCTCGCCCCCATGGGGCTCCCGGGCGGGAAACGGCGCAAGGAAATCTTGCACAGCAAGGCTTCCGAATCCGCCGCACATGTCGCCGGATTCGGATTGCATTTGGAGGGCTACGGCCCTCCAAACCTCCCGGATGGGTTTTTTGACAGTCTGAGAAGGAGCTTCGGCCCCTTCTTTTTCTTTTGTTTTTTTCTAATGCATTTATGCGGCACATCATCCTGCCTCTCTGTGGCAAGAAATCTGGCTGGTGGGAAAAATGTCCTTTTTTGCCGTATGCAGGAAGAATCGGGCGTCCCGCTCCGTTATATAAAGGGTAGTCGTACCGAGGCGGGGACGGGCCATAATGGGCAGCAAAAAAGGGTTCACATCATCGTGAACCCGCAGCGTGTCGAAAAAGTCCGCCTGCGGCGTCCTTTTCCGAGCTTTACGCCGTTTCCCTCTCGCCCCCCATGGGGCTCCCGGGTGGGAAACGGCGCAAGGAAACCTTGCACAGCAAGGTTTCCGAATCCGCCGCACATGTCGCCGGATTCGGATTGCATTTGGAGGGCTACGGCCCTCCAAACCTCCCGGAAGGGTTTTTTGACAGTCTGAGGGTTCACATCATCGTGAACCCGGGAATGTATATATCACAGCGAGGAGAGAATGCGCACGACACTGGAAAGCGCATCGTGAAGCTCGCGGAACTCAGAAATGGTCAGGCTCTCGGACTGGGCCTGGATCTGACGGGCAATGGTGGCGCGGATCGCAGAGAGCTTTTCCTCGCCCGCGGGAAGCAGCACGATGTTCACGACCCGGCGGTCATTTTCGTCATGCTGGCGGTCGACGTAGCCAGCTTCAAACAGCCTGTCCACAAGCGGCGTGATGTTGGGCTTGGCAATGCCCAGGCGGCGCGAGATTTCAGACACCGACATCGTGCCGACATCCTGCAGCATGGCCAGCACCTGCACGTGGGACAGCGGCGTTCCGTGTTCCTTCTGGACCAGATCCATGTGCAGCAGACGCTTCTTGATCAGAGGCATGACGTGGAACATGTTTTGCGCGACGGAATCAATCATCGCGGGGTCAATCGTGCGTTTCTTTGTCATATGGATACTCCTAGCATATGTAAAATCATGGTGATGAGGCGTGAAGCATCATCCGTTACAAAATCAGAAACGATGATATTTTACATGTTTTACCACAAAACCGCAAGGGGGATTTTTGATGGAAATACAATCTTTCTATAATTTGTCAGTATTTTATAAAAAAACCGTTATATTTAGGGGGATTCGCTCACCGGCTCGGATTTTGTCATGAGAAGTTTTCCCGTCGCTTTACAGAAGGAGATAAATCGGTTACAATTGAGAAAAGATCATGTCCTGTCATGTCGGGAGGAACATATTTATGCAAGTGTTGACGCTGCTTAAAAATTTGTTTTCACTGGATGCGCTGGTATACCTGGCCATCTTTCTGGTGACGGTGTTTTCCATGACGCGCTGCTTGGTTCCGCTTTCACGCACAGCGGCAAAGCTTCGGCGGGCTGCGCGCATCATCATCATGGAAAACAAACAAAATAAAGAAAAAAAATCCTGGAACGATCTGCACTTCCTAGGCGACAAGCTCCAGGCTACGTGGGCAGACTTTCTGCAAAATGCCGAAATGCGTGATGCACACGGTGAATCCTGTGACGTGACGCAGTATATTAACGAGGACACGGTTATCTATGCGTCGGGCAGCACGCGCCTTGCAGAGATGACCCCTGGTATATTGACATCGCTGGGCATTTTGGGTACGTTCCTGGGGCTGGTGCTGGGTCTTTCAGGCCTTACGCTTTCTGCTGCAGACACCGAAGTGCTCTTAAGCGCGATGGATCAGCTCATCGGCGGCATGAGCACCGCGTTTTTGACTTCCATTGCGGGCGTGTGCGCATCACTGCTGTTCAACCTGCTCAACAATCACTATGTGACCAAGTGCCAGAAGGCCATCGACCGGTTCTGTGAGGTCTTTAGCCTCTATGCGATGCCGAAGCCCGTGTCGGAAGATACGGCTATGCTCGCTCTTCAGCAGGAGCAGACGGCGTATATCCGCCAGGCGGTGGAGGATATGAGCCAGAAGATGGCCGTGCAGCTTGAGCAGAGCATCATGCGGGCGATGCTTCCCGTGCAGCGGTCGATGGACAACTTCATCCTCGCGGCGACGCAGGCACAGGTGGAGGGCGTCGACCGCATTGCGCAGGTGTTTGTCCAGCGCATGAATGTGGCGCTGGGCAACGAGTTTGACCATCTGCGCAAGGTGCTTGCCGAGACGGGCGCAGAGCAGCAGAAGACCCAGCAGGAGATGCGTGCGGCTTCTCAGGCGATTGCCGAGATGACGCAGGACGTGGTTAACATGCACCAGCTTTCCCAGGGGGTACTTGAGCACTTCAAGGCGTATGTGACGGATATGGATGCCTCGCGCGCTCAGGTGGATGACACCAACCGCAAGACGATTGAGCTGCTGGAGGCCATGAACAAGACAAGCGGCCAGCAAGCGCTCTATCTTTCCAAGCTGCAGGAATACCAGGCGTCGCTGGCAGCTAATTCGCAGCAGTATAATGCCTGGATGGATCGTTTCCTTGCCAGCGCGCAGGAGCAAACGCGCATCACCTCTAAGGAGATGGATCGTGCCGTGGAGCAGATGCACGAAGGTGCGCAGACGTTGGCAGGCGCCTATGAAAAGTTCACGCGGCAGACACAGGAGAACCTCTCGCGCACCACGGCGCTCTTTGACGAGAGCATCACTTCCTCGATCCGCCAGCTCAACGAGACGCTCAATGCCATGCGCGATACCACGCAGATGGTGCCGCAGCTGATGAGCCAGAGCCGCGAGCGGTATGCCGAACAGGTGGATCAGTTTGTGACTGCGCTGGTGCGGCTGCAAAAGTCCATGGAGCGCCTGAGCAGCGCGGCAGATGCCGCAGGCAGAGGCAGAAAGGAGTAATCCATGCGGCAGGGAAAGAGCATGCGCCGCAGCGGGGAGAACGGCAGCTACTGGATCTCGTATTCGGACATGATGGCCGGAATGCTCTTCACGTTTGCGCTGATTCTGTTTATGGCGGTGTATCAGCTGGTGGATTTGCAGCAGAAAAAGACTATTGAACTGGAGACCAAGGAAGCGCAGCTTTCCACGCAGCAGAGTCTGCTCATCGATCAGGAAGCAGAGCTCAAGGATAAGGAAGAGCTTTTGGCGACGACGACGCTCATGCTCCAGGAGCAGCAGGCAGAGCTGGAGGAAAACCGCACGGCGCTGACGGCAGCACAGGAAAGCCTGTCCTTGCAGCAGAGCAAGATCGAAGAACAGGCGGCGCTGCTGGCGGCTCAGCAGACGCAGATTGACAGGCTCATCGGTCTTCGTTCGCAGATCATCGAAGATCTGCGCGACGAGCTCAATGGCGCCGGGCTGGATGCCGTGGTTGACCGCAAGACAGGCGCGATTGCGTTTACGGGCGCTGTGCTCTTTGATACGGGGAAAAATGAGCTCAAGGCGAGCGGCAAGGCATTGCTCAATGCATTTATTCCGGTTTATATCCGCACACTGATGAGCGAAGAATACAGGGACTATGTCGGTGAGATTATCATTGAGGGGCATACCGATACATCAGGCACTTACCTGAGCAACCTGGAGCTTTCCCAGCAGCGTGCGCTGGCCGTGGCCAGCTACTGCCTGGGGCCGGAAATGTCGGCTTTGACGGCTGCGGAAAAGGAACTGTTGCAGTCGATCCTGACGGCAAATGGCCGATCGGAATCCGATCCGATCTATATGTCGGACGGCGTCACGGTGGATATGGACGCCTCGCGCCGTGTCGTGTTCAAGTTCAGGATGAAGGATCAGGAGATGATCGAGCAGATGAGCCTCATCCTGGAAGGTCAACAGGAGGAATGACGTGAGCAAGTGTCTGAAGGTGCTGGCAATTGCCGCACTGCTTTGTACGGTGGCGGGAGCATGCGCCGTGCTTTACGGGATCAATACACTCAAGCCGCAGGTGGAGCAGGCGTTTGCCACGGTGACGCCTGCGGTGCAGGTGCAGGATGTGTTTGATGGGGTGCTGGATCAGCTGGAAACGCAGACGTTTGCCGGAAAGGTCTGGGGGAATACGGACGCGCTGCAAGCGCAGAATTGCGTATTTTTGACGTACACAGTCCGGCTGAACAACCGCGGTTTTTTCCCGGCTGAGTGGATCTCACTGGAGGTAACGCCGCAGGAGGACACGGATTTGCTCATGCTTGCGGACACCAGCGCACATGTGCTGACTGCAGGCAGTCGCGGAGATTTGACAGCCACAATCCTGACCACGGATAGTGGAAACACGGAAAGAACGCTCACGGTAACCTGCTACGTGTTCGGTCAGAAGATCGAGTTTGAGGTTGCCGCTGCGTAAGTTGCTACGGATGGCGCTTGGAAGATGTTTTGCCGGAGGGGGCAGTGCTCTGTGCGCCTGAAAAAGGGTTGAGGTGAGGGAGTACTATGCTGGATGTGATTAGGTCGAGCCTGTTGGCGGAGTATTCGGTAGGCCAGTGGATGCTTGTGTTCTATCTGTGCAGTTTTGCCGGGTGGTGCTGGGAAGTGTCGCTTTACCTGGTCAAGGAGAGGCGGTTTGTAAACCGGGGCTTTTTGTCCGGGCCGATTCTGCCCATCTATGGGTTCGGCGCGCTGATCGTGCTGGCGACCTGCTTGCCGGTCAAAGATAGTGCGCTGGCCGTTGCGCTGCTGGGCGCATTTGCGGCGACGCTGCTTGAATACGTGACGGGCTTTGTCATGGAGCACACGTTTCACGTGCGCTATTGGGATTATTCAAAGCGCCCCCTGAATCTCAATGGCTACGTCTGCCTGCTGTCCGCGGTGACATGGGCGGTCTTCTCGGTGGCGGTGGTCTGCATCGTTCACCCGGCGGTTCATCCTTATATCAGGCGGATTCCCACCCAGATCGCTGGTACCATGGCGGCAGCGCTCTCTGCGTTTGCGGTGGTGGATGTGGTCTTTGCTGTGCGCCGTGCCCTCGATCTGCGCGCATTGCTGGAGTCCATGGAGCGGTATGCTCGTGAGCTCGAGGCGGTTTATGGCGGGCTTGACACCATCAGCGACCGCGTGGGCGATATGATCCGCAGCTTTGCCGAGCAGGTGGATGAGCGCAGGGAAGAGCTGTCGGCTGGGCTGCAGCACATCACCTCCGCCAGAGGCCGCGTCGTGCAGCTGCTGGCAGAAAAGCGCATCAGCCTGGAAGAAGGCGTCCGCGAGCGCTTTGCCAACTTTGAGAGCATTCTGGAAGATGTGGCTGACTTCCTGCCGGATGTCAGCGCGCTGCGCGCTGAGGTGGAGGCTGCCAAGGAACGCTATGACCGTCAGAGCGAAGCGCTGCGCAGTGTGCGTGCGCGCCGCATGGTGCGAGCCAAGAAGGTGCTGCGCGCCAATCCGGGCGTATCTTCCCGGTGGTATGGCAGGGCGCTTGAACAGCTGGAGCGTGCGCGCGATGAGCGACAGAAACAGGGAACGGAAGAATAGAAAAGTCGCACGCGCCATTCGCGCGGGCATAGTCTGAAAGCGTGAGGGATTTCCTCACAAAAGACCTGCCCAAGGAGGCGTGCGCCATGAGCTTTTACTCTTACAAGAATGCCAATTCGACGCGCTGTCCCTGCAGCGTAAGCGGAAACGACGTGCTCAACGGCCTGAACGAGAAGGTCTGCATTCAGGTACAGCGCGTCTATGACAGCTGTTTGCAGCAGGAGCAGCTCGATGAACAGAAGGTAACGCTGCTCAGTTACGGCCTGGTGCCCGGTTGTGGATGCGGTGTGACCAACGATCAGATCGCAGAGAACACGAACACCCAGCCGAACATGCCCATCACGTTTGAGAGCTGCCGCTCGACGACGACCGAGGGAACCATCCGCAATCTGTCGGTGGAGCGCCTGTGCGACAGGCCGTGTTTTGCCCGTGTTCGCTGCCAGATCGATGTGCCGATCGACATTCTGTTCACCGACTCCACGTGCCGCGAGTATATCGGCCGGGGTGTCGTGACCGTCGACAAGGATGTGCTGCTCTCCATCCCGGATGAATCCATCGTGCCCTACAACATCGAGGCGATGGTCTCTGCCATCTGCGTGAATGGTACATATCTGTGCAACAACGTCTTCGAACTGGAAATCTGCGTCACTGTCGTGCTCAAAGTGCTGGCGAAAGTGGAGATCCTTGTTCCGAGCTACGGCTTTTGCGAAGTGCCTCCGTGCGAGGAGTTCGCGGATTCGGTGTGCGACGAATTCTTCAGCCTTCCACTTTTCCCGCAGGCGCTGTGCGACGAGGATGCCCTTCGCGCCCGCAACGTCAGCTGCACGTGCGGCTCGTACAGCAGCACGACCGGCTTTGGCTGCACGAGCAACACCACAAGCGGCTGCAATTGCGGTTGCGGATGTCATACTGCGGCCAGATCTTAATCGGAAAACAACCCCGAAAGGGCGGTATCTGCGGATACCGCTCTCAGACTGTCAAAAAACCCATCCGGGAGGTTTGGAGGGCTAAAGCCCTCCAAATGCAATCCGAATCCGGCGACATGTGCGGCGGATTCGGAAGCCTTGCTGTGCAAGGTT
>DVJV01000247.1 GCA_018716525.1 Candidatus Ventricola gallistercoris | reverse complement strand
TGCAAATCTTCCACCACATCGTTTGCCTCCACAGGAAGATCCAAAGCTACGCTTGGGACCTGAATTGAAACTTGAAAAAGAACTCTGGTTTGGATGTGTATGCGTGACGCACTGATGTGCAACAAAAGCCCACCGGGTATTTTGAAAACGGGGGTTTATGCGAGAAAATACCCGGTAGAAAAGCACTTTGACAAGATGGCGTGTCAATCGCCCGGTTGTACCTGAATCTCGTGGGTGTCATACCGTTCCTTGCTCCAGGCGTTGTAAGCGCGCAGAACATAGGCGTCGTGAAGCTCGGATTTGCTGAGTGTTTCATATTGCACGTAGTGCTGGGCATTTTCCAGATCGCCGTCGACGGGCAGCACAGTGCCGCTTCCCGTCAGGCCCGGGGCAAGCCGCTGATCGTAGGGGTCGCCCTCAATCTGCGGATCGATGAACTCAAACCACAGTCCGTCGTCGGTTTCGGCATAGGCGGCAGGGTCTGTTACACTGTATTCGATCTTGGCGTAGATTTCCAAAGGCTTGATCTCAAGGGTAAGACTGTCGATCTGCACGCCGATGCTTTCGTAGAGGACAGGGGATTCGCTGACGTATGTGCTCACGGCGTCGTCACATGCCTCCTGGTCACTTACAGCAGCAGTCAGCGTCAGCGATTGTTCGAGAATTTCACGCTTTTCATCCTGAGCGATACTGGATGGGGTGAGCGGCTCTTCATACGGCGTGAGGGTGAGGCGCAGCGTGCATGGACGCTCTGCCAGATCATCCTCAAATTCGTTCTGTATGAAGATCGTCAGCGAGCCATCGTCCCCCAGAATGAAGTCATGGCTTGTGGTAAGCCATGGGCCGCCGTTTAGCGAGGCGGATATCACATAGCCATGTGCGTAATGGTTGTTTTCAATGACATCGAAGAAGGTCTGGACGTTGTCGTTTGTCTTAGGAAGGCTCTCCGTCATCTGGTGGATAAAGGGGGTGTCCAGACTCACATAATCTCCGAGCAGAAGCGTGTCTGCTGACTTCGGGGTGATTTGGAGTGTCATGCGGGCAGTTCGCCCGTCATAGTAGAGTTCTTCAATGGTAGCCGTGATCATATCGTTCTCTGCAGCCATCACTTGGGTCAGTACATACTCGCGCGTGTCCTCCGGAATGCTTTCCCGGTTATACTGGCTTACAAAATCGAAGATACCCCAGCGGCTTGCGGCCATGGCGATGGTGCAGAGCATGAGGGTGATCAGCGCAAAGAGTACGATTCCGATGCCTTTTTTCATGGGATGCCTACGCTCCTTTTCCAGTGCTGCGTGGAGCGCTCGCTGCTTCAATGCCGAAGAGGCATGAACGCATCGGGTTTCTTCTTTCAAGTGGTTTTGCAGTTCTTCGCGTTTCATGCGTCCACCTCCTCACCCAGCGTTTTTTTCAGCAGCGCTCTTGCCCGGCGCAGCCTCGTCGATGCAGAATAGACCGGCAGATGCAAAAGATCTGCAATCTCTTTCAGTTTCATGCCTTGATCGTAATAGAGCACAATCACTTCGCGGTATTTACCCGGCAAAGCCAGCACGGCGTCCCGCACCGATCCATCGCTTTGCACAAAATCTCCGGCAAGGTCGAGCAGTTTTTCCAGCGGCTCGCTGCGTTTCATCATGCGGAACCAGCCGCTTCTGAGCATGTCGCGGCACGTGTTTACCGCAATGCGGGATAGCCAGGTTTTGGTGCTGCACTCCTGGCGGAATGTATCCCCGTGTTTCCATGCCTTGACAAATGTCTCTTGATAGGCATCTTCCGCCAATTGCCGGTCGCCCAGATAGAGCAGACACAGCCTCAGAATTTCGTCGCCATATTGGCTGATCATTTCCTCGATGGACAAACGCTCATCCCTGCCTTTCGCGTGGTGACTTGGCTTTTGTTTCTTTGCGCGCATTCTTTGGTGTTCACTTGTATAGACGTGCGCGTGTCATGTTTTTGTTCATGCCGTGAGAAGAATTTCTGCAAATCCGGGCAAGCAAAGGAAAAGAAGCGCGGCAGAGCGACCCGGCTTGTTTAGCATCAAGGGTTGTGAAGAGGCAAAAAACCGCTATCCCGTTGTGCCGGGATGCAGTATTAGATCAGCGAACCGGGTGCAATACGATACCGCTTTGCCAAGCGGGTTTGGGCGTGTTTGTGCCTTCCTGTGCGATATAGGCCTGGAGCGTCAGCATTTGGGGCAGCTCGCCCACACCGAGGAAGGAAAGCGCCGCTTCGGTGCGTTCATCCTGGGGACAGGATTCCTGCGCGCGGTAGACGCGCCCCTGTTCGTCTGTCAGCGTGAGTTCTATCCAGGCGTCTTCGGGCAGGGCGGGGAATAGCGTTTCAAACGGCTGTGCACAGCTCAGGGTGATGACCGCGGTCATGGGCGAAACATCCGCGCGCACGACACATGCCGAGCCGTTGATTTCACCCGATCCGGTCAAGGCGAATACGGCGTTCGTTGTGCGGCTGATGGTGGCTGTAATCGCCCCCGCGTCGCTGCGCTCGGTTACCATGTAGGCTTTTTCTCCGTCGAAATAGACCGTGCTGACCGACTGATACAGGGGAATGCGCACACTCAGTTTATCCCGTCCACGCAGTGCATCAGGCAGCGGCGTTGCATACTCGCGCATCTCGTGGTATGCGCCGTCTTCGGTGTATGTGCCGTCGCTGGCGTAGGGGGGAATGTCGACGCCGTCCTCCGTGATGGTGTGATCGCTGGCATATACGGTGTAGGCGCGGTAGCCAAATGGGGTGCCGTCTTGCAGCGCCTGGTTGTATCGCTCCAGAATGTCGAGCCCTGAGGCTTGGCTGTGCTCGATGGTGACGGGCTGGATGGCTGTCTGGGGCATGGTGGAAAGCTCGTTTGCATCGGGGATGCAGGGCTCATAACGTGCGCCCTGTGCGATGGTGAAGGCTATATTCAGCGTTAATCCGTCGTAGAAGGCGCTGTCGATTTGGGCGGAGACGCCCGGCAAGGATGCGTTGCCGGTAATGAACGGTCCTGCGCGAGATGTGTAGCAGATCCGCAATCTCCGCCGCCGAAAAGCCTTGGAAGTATCGCAGCGTGATGACATTGCGCAATCCGTCCGGCAGGGAGAGGATGGCGCGGGTCAGCGTGTCATCTGGCGGTTCAAATTCGGCGGAGGCCTCCGGCAGGTCTGCTATTTGCACGCTGCGGCTGATGTGGGTGAACCACTTGCTGCGGCAAAGGTCCCGGCATGTGTTGACTGCAATGCGCATCAGCCAGTTTTTTTCGGATGCTTCGCCCCGGTAGGTGTCAAACGACCGCCAGGCTTTGACAAACGTATCCTGCACGGCATCCTCGGCGAGCGAAACATCTCCGAGCAGCAGGTAGCATGTGCGCAGCAGCGGAACCTCCCAGCGCGCCATGGCTTGTTCCAGCCACATGTCCCGGTGGGTCTGTCGATCCATGCGTTTTCCCTCCTTTGCTTGTATAGACGAAGGGGCAGGCTGTTTTGCGCAATGGGTTTAAAGAAATGCATCTTGAGGCATTGAGGCATTTTCCGGCCTGCTTGGATGCGCTCAAATGGCGGTTATCCTGGCGATCGCTTTAGGAAAGTGCGTCGCTGCGGCTTGCACGGAATAGCCTGTTTTTGAATGGAATCCGACCGGATTTGTGTGCATTCACGCAAAAATCAGCGAGTGTTGAGGAAATTAGGTGCAGATATGTGGCACATTGCAGAATGCTTCTGCCGGCGCTGCGCGAATGGAATAAAAAAGGTTGGCCCGGACGCACAAAACGTTCTGCCAGAATTCGTCGCTTTTTTGCTCGGGTTCATCCCGCGGGAAGGCGCTTGGTTGCGTACCGCCGGGGGATGGGATATAATAGCTGCGGTGGCAGGCGGGCCCGAACGGACCTGCGAGTGGCCGCCACGGAGAGGAGGATGGCTCATGAAACAGTTCAGCTACGTGTTGTCCAATGAAAACGCGGTGCAGACCCGGTCCATGAGCAACCTGGTGAGAGAAGCAGCGCGTTTCTCCAGCAAGGTGCGCCTGATCAGCGGCGCGAAGACCGCAGCGCTTGAGGAGATCCGCTCGGTGATGGGGCTCAACATGCACAGCGGAAACACGGTGACAGTGACCGTGGAAGGAAAGGATGAAGAGGCTGCCGTCGCAGCCATACAGAATTACTTCGTGGATAACATGTGAGGATATGCGTCGTGCAGGCGGTGACGGAATACCGCTGGGATCAAAGGCTTGATCAAGCTCAGATCCACCTCCGGATGCGGAGGATAGCACATTTTTCAGTCGGAAGCAATGTCTTCCGGCTTTTTTTGCACAAAGGAATCAAGAATGAGGGAATTGCCAGCGAGTATGGAAGGTGTGCAGCGAAGAAAATGACGCGGGGGCTGTCATTGACGGTTATGAAAATGCATGGTATAATAACCGAAAATTGGTGTAAAGAACGAATGTTGTCACTGGGGCTTGCACAAGGGGGCAGCAGCTTTTTCTGCTTGCATGCTGTGCATGAGCCATTTTTCGTTAATGGCTGTTGAGAACTGACAGGGAAGAGTGGCCGGCTGCCACAAGGACGAGTAAAACCCTCGTCCAGACAGCTTTCGTGAAACAGCGCACTTGAGCTGAAAAGCGCATGACGCAGCGGCGTTTGGCTGCCATAAGGAGCAATGCATAAGCATGAAGGTTTTGCTGACAGGCATACTGCCTTCCTACACACCCACGATTGCAGCGAGGTTGGTCAAGGGAGGACACCAGGTTTCGGTGATGGGGCCGCTTGAGAGCGCGGCACGGCTTGGCAATGGTATCCGGTATCACGATGTGTCGTCAAGCGATCCCGATGCACTGCGGCTGATGGAGGCATCCAGTTATGAGGCAGTGCTGTTTTTCTTTGCCTGTCAGTGTGAAGCAGACGGAGAGAGTGACTCGGTAAAAGGCGCGCAGCTCGATGCGCTCTATGCCATGCTCCGGCAGGGCGGGCGCAGCAATGTGCGGCAGTTTGTGCTCATCACCGACCGCCGGGTGTTTGGTGAAACGCAGCAAGGGCGAGAGGATGAGATCCCGCTTCCGGATACGACGACAGGCGTGGTCATTAAAGCGGCGGAGGATTGCCTGGCACATGGCGCGCCTGCGGGAATGAACACGCTGCTTTTGCGCGTGACGAGCCCATATGAACTTGGCGATCCGGCCAGCTTTTTTGCCTGTGCGGCATCATGTGCGCAACGGCGTAAGCCGCTGTTTATCCGCGGGCAGCGAAACACGCCCTGCGATTTTCTGAATGCGGAAGATCTCGCGGCTTTTCTTGACTTTGCCTTGGGCGACGGGCTGAGCGGCGTCGCCCATGTGTACTATGGAAAGCCCTACACCTATGGCGATGTGGAGCGGATGCTGCACCGGTACTATCCGTATCTGGAGTTTACATACGGCGGTGGCCGGGGGCGGGGTGCAACGCTTCAGGGCAGCGCTATGCATCGCATGGATTGGGTTCCCCGGCATGATTTTGCGCAGGAGCTTGACGCGCTGTGCGCCGGCAGTGTGCGCAGCAGAATGCCTGTGCAGGCACAGGACAGGCAAAGAAGCCTCGTCCGGCGGGTTGCAGGATGGGTGTTGCCATGGGTGGAGCTGGCATTTATGGCGGCTTTGGCTATCGTGGCGGATGCGTTTTCCGGTGGCAATGCCATTTTTGACGTCGTAGATTACATGCTGCTCTTTGTAGCGATCATGGGCAATGTGCACGGGATGCGCTTTGGCATTCTGGCTGCACTGGTTGCATGCGCCCATTATGCGTTTGAGTGGGTGTCGCAGGGCAATGACCTGTACTTGCTGCTGTACAATGTCGATCACTGGTTGCCGCTGGGGTGCTACATGCTCTGCGGTTCGCTGTTTGGCTATCTGCATGACAAGACGCGTGAGCAGATGGCCATGTTTTCGTGCGAACGGCAGGAAATGCAGTCGCAGAACGAGTTTTTGCAGACCATGTATAACCGCGCATACGAGGATCGCAATCAGCTTCAGGAGCAGGTGATGCGCTTTCGGGACAGCTACGGCCGGATCTATGGCATCACCAAAGAGCTGGATACGCTCCAGCCCGAGCAGATTTTTCTGTCCACGCTTGGCGTGCTGGAGGACACCATGCAAAACCAGAGCGTGGCCATTTACACGTGCAGCCCGAGTTCCTCATTCATCCGCTTGGTGGTGCGTTCTCGGGAGATGAAGAGTTTGCCGCGCTCTTTGAACCTGGATGACTTTGCCACCATGACAAAGTGCTTGCGCGAAGGCCGGGTGTTTTCCAACACTGGGCTGATTGCGGGCTGCCCGGCCTATGCTGCGCCTGTGATGAGTGAAGGTCGTCTGGCGGCCATTTTGATGTTGTGGGAGGTGCCGTTTGGCAAACAGACACAGTATCTGGAAAACCTGCTCAGTGTGGTGGCGGGCCTGGTGCAAAGCGCCATGGTGCGTGCGCTGCACTACGCCGCACTGTCGGGCGATCTGTATGTCGCCAATACGCACATTTTGTCGGAAACAGCATTCCGCAATGCACTGGGTGTGTACCAGAGCATCCGAAAGAAGCGGTCGGGCAACTATTTGCTCGTGCGCGTGCGCAGCACCGTGCCGCTGACGCTGGAGCAGTATGATCAGCGCATTGGCAAGGTAACCCGGGCTACAGACCTGGTTGGCAAGTTTAGCGACGGGCAGATTCTCGTGCTCTTTCCCCAGGCGGACGTCAACAACCTGCCCAAGATCGCATCGCGCTTTGGCGCGCAGGGCTTGCGGTGTGAAGTGGTTTCTCAGGAGGTCAGCTATGCCTGATGCGGTCATTGCGGTGGTCATCGCGCTGCACGTGGGCGCGGTGCTGGCGGGCGCGGCGGCGGCATACTTCCGGGGAAGGATGATCAGCGGGCCGTATCTGTGCTTTTCACTGGCGATTCCGGTGTTTGGAGCGGCCGTGTCCTGGGTGTTTGCGCTTTCGCCCGAGCCGAAGGAAGGCATTCGCGACCACATGATGCGCAATGCGCAGCGCCATGAGACGATGGTGGGCATCCACAACGAGGCGGACAAGCTCGTGCCGCTGGAAGAAGCCTTTATCATCAATGCGCCGAAGCAGCGCCGGGAACTGATGATGAACCTGCTCAGGTCCGACCCGCGCAAGTATCTGGATTTGCTGCTGCTGGCGCGGTTTAATGAGGACCCCGAAACATCGCACTACGCGACGGCGACACTGACCGAGGTGCAGCGCCAGATTCAGCTGGAGCTTCAGCAAATGCAGATCAAGTTGCATCGCAGTTCGCAGGATATGCAGACGCGTCTGGCTTACATTGAGTTGCTCAATACCTATGTGGGAAGCGGGATGCTGGAAGGGCAGATGCTTGAGCGGTACAGGCGTGCGCTCAGACAGGCGCTGTATGAGCTGCCGCAGAAACGGTGCACGGTGGAGATCTGCTCGATGCGCGTGCGAAACGATTTGGTGCTGCATATGGCGCAGGAAGCGCGCATGCAGGCGCTGGCCATGATCGAGCGCTGGCCGGAGGATGAGCGCGCCTATCTGGAATTGCTGGAGGTTTGCGTGCAGACGCGCGACAGGCGCGCCCTTGAGGCGCTCATGGCGCAGATTGAGCAGGCGCCGGTGGAATGGACGCGCGCTGGCCTGGAGCGGATTCGTTACTTTGGCGGGAGACATGAATGAAGAAAATGGATTCTGTTGTGGCGGTCTTGGTGCCGCTGCTGGTGCTGGGGGGCCTTCTGGCGGCGGTGCTCCTTTCCCAACGGGGAATTACGCCACACGCCAGGGCGATTGAGCTGGAGCAGCTTGCACCGCTGCAGGAAGAGACGGTGCAGCCTGGAAGTGTGCAGGAGCAGACGGAAGATGCGTTTGTGGATCTGCTGATTCTGACGGGAACGGAGAAGGACTTCCACCAGACGCTTGCCGACGTGGTGGAGGACATGCGCCTGAGCTACCGGTCGGTGGATATCAATGCCTTTTCGCTTTCCATGCTGGAAAGCGCCGACACGGTGCTGATCTACACGCAGGATCTGAGCGCGCTTGACGGGGAGACGATGGTTTCCCTCATCGGATGGGTGGAAGATGGCGGCCATCTGGGGTTTGCGCTCGTGCCCGATACTGGTTCCTCGTTCCAGGTCATCAGCCGCAAGCTGGGCATCAGCGACTACGGGGCCGGCTATGTGAAGTATCACGCATTCCGCTTCAAGGATGGCTTCTTGCCTGTGTTCAATGACCTGGTCTTCGATGTGGAGCTGGAGGATTTTGCCCTGGCCGTTCGCCTGGAGGAGGATTGTCAGGTTTACATGGAGACGGCGGATGGCACAGGCGTTCCGCTGCTGTGGTCCAGGGAACTGGAAAGCGGACGCATCGCCGTGTTCAACACCAGCCTGATGCAGGGCAAGGACGGGCGCGGCTTCGCGCTCGACGTGCTCAGCGTGCTGTGTGACACGCTGTGTTACCCGATCATCAACGCGGGCATGGTCTTTGTCGATGATTTCCCGGCACCGCAGCCTGAAGGGTTTGACGAGCGGCTCAAGGAGCAGTTTGGCTATGACGTGCAGGGCTTCTTCCGCAACCACTGGTGGCCGGATATGAAGGAGCTGACGTGGAAATACGGCGTGCGCTATACGGGCGTGCTGGTGGAGACGTACAACGACATTGTGGAGCCGCCCTTTGAGCCGGACGGGGTGGATCACGCGCTCATTCGGTTTTATACGTCGGAGATTTTGCAATCGGGCGGCGAGGTGGGCCTTCATGGGTACAACCATCAGCCGCTTTGCCCGGATGGCTTTGAGTATGCCGGGGAAGATTACCACACGTGGCCCAGCACGGAGAATATGCGCCTGGCGGTTGCCGAGCTCTTGCGCTATGGCAAGAGCTTCCTGCCCAGCGCTTCCTTTACCACCTATGTGCCCCCGTCAAACTACCTGAGTGAAGAAGGTCAGCAGGTGGTGCTGAGGACCGTACCGACGGTGACGACAATTTCCGGTCTGTACCTGCCGGAGATGGGCGTCAATGCCCTGGTGCAGGAGTTTGAGGAAGAGGAAGACGGGAGCATATCGGTGCCGCGCATCACATCGGGCTTTGCCATGGATGGATACAACGAGCTGGTGGCTGCCCATGAGCTGATGCTCCACGGCGTGTTTTCGCACTTCATTCACCCGGACGATGTGCTCGATGACGACCGGGGCGCGGATCTGGGCTGGATGAACATGTACCAGAGCTTCACCGATGCCCTGGAACGGATCGAGCAGGCCTACCCCGAGCTGCGCTGGTGCACGGCGACAGAAGGCGGCGCAGCGGTGCAGCGCTATGACCGTGTTAACGTGCAGCGCACACGGGTTGATGAGCGCACGCTGGAGTTTACGCTTTCCCCGTTTTACGACGAGGTGTGGCTGGCGCTGCGGTGTAAACAGCCGCCCGAGTCCGTGGAAAACGGCGAGCTTTACCCCATGAGTGAAGGCCTGTACTGGATTCGGGCCACCGGGGAGAATGTGCGCATAACGTGGGGGACGGCGCTATGAGAATCTGCGTGATTTGCGAAGGATGTTATCCCTTTGTGGCGGGCGGCGTGTCCTCCTGGCTGCATGGGCTGATGCACGCCATGCCGCAGCACGAGTTTGTGATCTGGGCGATCGGTGCGCAGGAGAAGCAGCGCGGCCACTTTGCATACGAAATGCCGCCGAATGTCGTCGAACTGCGGGATGTCTACCTGGATGCCATGGTCAACGAGCGCCCCAGGGTGGCGCACCGGTATGCCCGGCTGAACGCCGCGCAGAATGCCGCGGTGCGCGAGCTGCTGCAGTGCGGTTCGCCCGATTGGAAGGTCATATTCAATCTCTTTCACCGCGACCCCATGAAGAACGTGGGCTTTTTGCTCAGCCGGGAGTTTCTCTCGCTGCTGGAAGAGATCTGCGGGCGGGATTATCCCTATGTCGGGTTTACCGACTACTTCTGGGCCATCCGTTCCATGTTTTTGCCGCTTTTGTACCTGATGGGCGGAAGCGTGCCCCGGGCGGATCTGTACTATGCCGTTTCGGCGGGCTATGCGGGCGTGCTGGGCGCCATGGCGCACGAGCGCACGGGAATGCCGTTTGTGCTCACGGAGCACGGCATCTACACGCGCGAGCGGGAAGAGGAAATCCTGCGCACCAACTGGGTGCCGCCGCATTTCAAGGACCTGTGGATCAACATGTTTTACATGTTCACGCGCAGCGCCTATCAAAGCGCCGTTACGGTCACGTCGCTTTTTCACCGCGCGAGCCTGATTCAGCAGGAGATTGGCTGCGATCCCGTCAAGTGCAAGGTGATTCCCAACGGGGTGGACTACGACACCCTGTGCAAGATTCCCGCTAAAACGCCCAACGGCCTGATCGACATCGGCGCGGTGGTGCGCCTCGTGCCGATCAAGGATATCAAGACCATGCTCTATGCCTTTTCGCACGTGGCGGCAGAGCGAAGCGACGTGCGGCTGCACATCATGGGGCCGACGGACGAAGACGAGGAGTACTTTGAAGAGTGCCTGCACATCAAGCAGGATATGGGGCTCGATGGGGTCATCTTCACCGGCCGCGTCGACATTCAGGAATACATGAAAAAGCTCGATTTCACGCTGCTGACGAGCATCTCCGAAGGCCAGCCCCTGGCGGTGCTTGAAGCAATGGCGGCCGGACGGCCCGCAGTCACCACGGATGTGGGCTGCTGCCGTGAACTGATCGAGGGCGTGGATGATGGATACGGCCCAGCAGGGATCTGCGTGCCGGCCATGCACCAGACGGCGCTGGCGGAAGCCGTGCTCACGCTGTGCGAAGATGCAAACCGGCGCAAACAATATGGCGAAAACGGACGGCGGCGCGTAAGCCGGATGTACCGCCTGCCGGACATGGTGGAGCGCTACGAAATCCTGTTCGAGCGGGCAAGGAGGGGTGCCGGTGGCCGGTATCGGGTTTGAGCTCAAAAAGCTGTTTGTGGGCCGCGGCGTGGTGCGCAAGCTGCGCGCCTATGCATACGCCGGTATCATCTGTTCCGGCACAATGATCCTGGCCATTGCGCTGCTTTTGTGCCTTCAGGAGATGGCCAAGGCGTTTGGCGCGGGGAAGCATGAGCGCGAACTGCTCGTGGTTACGATGGTCTACGCGCTTTTTTTGAGCATGCTGCTCACTTCCTGCTTTCAGACGTATCTGTCGCGCTATGTAGCGGATCTCATCTACCAGGAAAAGCCGCAGAAGGTCATGCCATCCCTGCTGGGGGGAGCGCTGACGCTGATGATCCCCGGCGGCATTTTGTATGCGCTTTTGTTGGGCACAGCCAGTGAGCTGACCGCCACGCAGAAGCTGCTCAACTGGACGCTCTTCATGGTGCTGATTCCCACATGGCTGCAAATGTCCTACATCACCGCCGCCAAGGATTACCGCTCCATTCTCACCGTGTTTGCACTGGGCATCGCCATGGTACTCATGCTTGGGTTTGTGCTGCTGATGGCGGGCGTTGATGCGGTTACGGCTTTGCAGTTTGCACTGGTTGTGGGCTATGGCCTGAT
>DVJV01000246.1 GCA_018716525.1 Candidatus Ventricola gallistercoris | reverse complement strand
CGGCGGATTCGGAAACCTTGCTGTGCAAGGTTTCCTTGCGCCGTTTCCCGCCCGGGAGCCCCATGGGGGCGAGAGGGAAACGGCGTAAATCTCGGAAAAGGACGCCGTAGGCGGACTTTTTCGACACGCTGACGCGCATCCGGCTTTGCCGGGTGCGCGTTTTCTTTACAGCAATACCGCACAGATAAGCAAGCGAGATAAGGATTGCTGTGATATTACAGAAATCAAACCTAAGCCAACTTCATTCACGTTGGAAACCGTAAATCAAAGTGCTAAAACATTGAACACCTTCTCATCTCGTCTTCGCCTTCCCCGCCCACACGACCAAAAACAGGCAGGCCCTGCTGCGCTTTGCGCAACAGGGCCTGCCTCAGCGTGTCGGAAAAGTCCGCCTGCGGCGTCCTTTACGAGCTTTCAGCGCCGCTTTTCTCACTTGAGCTGCGCCCACTGGCTCTTAATCAGCAGCCCCGTGATGCCCGGAACCAGCGCCGAGCCGATCAGCGACATGACCACGGAGAGCAGCACGCCGGTGCCCGCCTGAATGCTCTGCGCCGAGCCGACCACAAACGAGGCCACCGCGCACAGGCACATGCCGTAGAAGCCGGCCTTCTTCTTTGTAAAGAGCAGCAGGCACATGCAGACGATGGAAACCACCGCAATGCCCGCGGACAGCAGGCGGCCTTCCATGGCATTCATCGCCGTGGTGCAAACGCACAGCACCAGCGCAATCACCAACCAGATCTTCGAAGCTTTGTTCATGGTTTGTTCCTCCTTGTTTGTGAGTTCGTGTGTGAATGGGTGATTATGGATTTTCCAGCACGGCCTGCCTGAGCCGCGCCAGATCGCCGTCGTTTGGGTGGGCGAGCGCCTGATCAAAATTTTCGATCAGCTCTTCCAGATTGGGAATGTGCACGGTCGATTCGCGCATCTTCTCATAGCGCTCGCGCACGGAGCGCGGCATCCTGCCCTGGCACATGTACGTGCCCACGATCCGGTTGTCCGCCTTCAGGTTCATTTTGACCCGGCCGAGCACCTGGTCAAAATACGCGGCATCCCGTCCAAAGCCCGCCGTGCCAAAGAGAAAGACCTCCTTGCCCTGCACGCTTTCCAAAAACGCCTCGGTGTCGGCGTCGCACGTGCCCTTGTCCGTCCAAAAGCCGATGTACAGACGGTCTGCTTTCAGCGCCGCGTCATCCGCCTTTCCGAAGTACACGCACTCTTCCTTCGGCAGCGCCTCGCGGATGGCCTCTGCCAGATGCGCCGTGTTGCCCGTCCGGCTGCTGTACACAATTGCGTAGCTCATGTTTGCGCTCCCCTTTCCCTGTGCCGCAGGCATTGCGGCAGCGCCGTTTTGCCATGCCGTGCGCGGCTCATCCGTTCTGCCCCGCATCCTGCCGCAGCGCGATCCTGCCAAGCAGCCCCATCAGCGTCTCGCGCTCTGCCTGCGTGAGCCCTGAGAGGCGCTGCGCATCCCAATCCACAAAGACCTGGTGGCTCAATTCAAACGCCTGCTGGCCTTTGGGCGTCAAGTTGAGCACATAGGAGCGGCCCTGCTTTTCCTTGGTCATGAAGCCGTCCTCCACCAGCCTGGTGATGCTGCGCTGGGAGTGCCCCCAGTCTACGCGCAGCGCGCTCGTCATCTCCGACGGCGAGGCCCCCGGGTGCTTGCCGATGTAGACGACAAAGAACAGCAGCCCGTAATGCAGGCCCATGCTCTGCAGCTTCTTGGCCGTATAGGCCACAAAGTCCCGGTAGAACACGGAAGAGTAGTAAGCCAGTGTCTGAAACACGCCGTTTTCCCTCTTTTCTTCGCTTGACTTAGTCAAGTATATCCCCGCCACTTGACTTTATCAAGTAAAAGAATGCACTTCGTCACACCGCACAGAAGGCAGATGGATTCATAGGCGGGTTTGAACAATTTCCCGCCCGATTCGCTCGCAAAGCGCCGCTTTGCGAATGCCGGCGCGCGTTCCGCTCTCCGCGGGGCGCCTTTCTGGGCCCCTGCCCAAAGACAAAAAAGCCCCGCTGCATCCGCGATGCAACAGGGGGCTGTGTGCCGAAAAAGTCCGCCTGCGGCGTCCTTTTCCGAGATTTACGCCGTTTCCCTCTCGCCCCCACGGGGCTCCCGGGCGGGAAACGGCGCAAGGAAACCTTGCACAGCAAGGCTTCCGAATCCGCCGCACATGTCGCCGGATTCGGATTGCATTTGGAGGGCTGCGGCCCTCCAAACCACCCAAAGAGGTTTTTTGACAGCCTGAACCCCCGCTAAAAGCGGGGGTTTTCGGTTTACAAAAGGGCCGCCGCAACCCCAGATTGCAGCGGCCTGTATTCGTCCCTGGCCACACAGCCAGATTGCAGGTTACTTCAGCATGTTCGCGATGATCTCGCCACCGACGTAAGCCGAGGTCAGCGCCCAGCCGTTATTCGCGCCGCCGAAGGTGACGTACGGCTTTTTCTCCGTGAAGAGCACGCCCGCGCTGTCACTGCCCACCGCGAAGAGGCCGGAAATCGGCTCGCCGTCGGTGTCCAGCACCTGGAACTGCTCGTTGATGTCCAGGCCGGCGACGGTGTTGTAGCTGTAGCTGGCCATCTTGATAGCGTAATACGGGCCCTCACCGATGGCGTCCAGCAGGGAAGCGTCCTTGCCGAATTCCTCGTCCACGCCCGCCGCGCAGTAGCCGTTGTAGGTTTCAACGGTGTTGCTCAGCGCCGCGGCATCCACGCCGATGAGCGCCGCCAGCTCTTCAACCGTGTCCGCCTTGAACACGTAGCCGCGCTCCTGCGCGTCGGCCAGCACGTCATACGCCTCCGGCAGCGCCACGCCGGAAGGAATGGAGCCGCGATGGCCCAGGAAGCCCACGGCCGGACCGGTGACATCCACCTTCAGACCATTCGCCACGATGCCGTCGATCTGCTCGGCAGACCAGATGCTGTAATAATTCGGGCCGGCAATCCACGGATCGAGCATGGCAATACCGGTCTCGGAGGTAAAGCGCTGGCCATCCATGCCTACGGCCAGGCTGTTGGCGGAAACACCCATGACCAGCGGCAGATCCGCCACGGTCCAGATGGCCTCGCGGCCGGTGTTGAAGTCGAGCGTGCCTTCCAGCACGTGAATCTCATAGCCGTACTCATGCGCGGGCAGGAAATCGACCGTGCCGGCCATATGCACCTCGGGCGGCATGCCGATGTTGTAGGTCGCCGCGCCGTTCTCAATGGCGCTTTCAAGCATCAGACCCTTGTTGCCATAGGTGCCGTAGATCTTCCAGGCGCCCTTGAGCGGATAATACTCGTCGCTCAGGTACTTGGTCGTCATCTCCTCGGAGCCCAGGAAGCCGCCGGTCGCCAGCACAACCGCGTCCGCGTGGATCACGTATTCGGTGCCGTCCACCAGGTTGCGCGCCTTGACGCCGGTGACCTTGCCGTCCTCGACGATCAAATCGTACGCTTCCGTCTCCAGCATGTACTCGCCGCCAAGCTCGGTGTAATCCGACACAAGACGGTCAAAGTAGGTCGCGATTTCCGCCTTGTTGTAGCCGTAGGTCGGCGCCATCGGGTTTTCTTCGCTCTTGTTAGGCAGCCACTGGAACTTCACCTTGTAGACGTCCACCTCGGTAAAGCCCGCCTGCGGCTCAAAGTCGAACTGCGCGCCGTGATCGAGCGCCAGCCAGTCTAGCGCCGGACCGCAGTTTTCGAAGAACAGGTCGATCATTTCCACCTTTGCATCGCCGTCCACGTAGTCAAGCCAGGCCTGATACATGGCGTCCGCATCGCAGAAGTCCTCGCCGTTGTTGTAGAGCTCCTTGATGCGCGGCGGGTTGATCGCCTCGATCTCGGAGGTCAGCGCCGTGGTGCCGCCGTAGCGCGCCTGGCGCTCGATGACCAGCACATCCGCGCCGCACTCCTGCGCGCGCAGCGCCGTATACGTGCCGGAACCGCCCATGCCGACCACCAGCACCTGCGTCGTCAGCTCCTGGCTGCCGCCGGTCTTCTCCGGCACCTGCTGATAGGCCACGATAGCCGACTCGTCGCAGCCCGCTGCCACCAGCGCCTGCACGAGGCAGTCCGTCACGGCCGCCTTCACAGCATTGGAGGTCACGGTCGCGCCCGTCGCCACGTCCACGCCGACGGACTGCGCCTCGATGATGCGCGGGAAGAGCGTGTTTTCAACCGTATCGAGCATCGGCGGGGTATCGCCGCAGTCCTCGCCATAGGCGATCGAGGCGATCTTGTTCCCCTCGATGGTCACAATCACCTTGTTGCTCACGGCCATATCAAAACCGTAGCTCTCTGCGGTGTACGTGCCGTCCGCCAGCGTCGCAGTCACGGTTTCGCCGCTCGCCTGCGCAAGCGCCAGAGCCGCCGCGGTCTTCACCGCGTCAGACGTCACGGTCGCGCCCGCAACGCCGTCGATCTCTGCGCTGCCCGCTTCCACCAGCTGGTTTTGCAGCGTCTCCAACGCCGCGCCACCGATGGCAGGCGTCTCGCCCTCACCGGTGATCTGCGCGCCGACGATCTTCCCCTCTTCCACGTCAAGCACCACGTTGATCTCGCCGCCGAAACCGGCCGCCGTCGCCTCATAGCTCTGTGCGCTGCAAAGCGCCGGAAGCGCCAGCAGGCTCACCAGCAGAAGCACAAACCATTTCTTCATGATCCTTTCCTCCCTTTGCATAAAATGAGTGAGCACTCACTCACATTGCGTAAATTATAACACGGACACCATGAGGTTTCAAGGTGTCCGTGCGATATTTTTACTTTTTTGGGGTTCATTCGAGCGTTCTTATATTCCAGCATGTGAAAAAATACGTCAATCCGCGCGAATGCTGTTCCAAATGGAATCCGCAGTCGCATCGGCCAGGACGGCGAATTCCGGATCGTCGGGCGTGAGCCCACGGTGGGTAATATAGCGAGAATAAATCGAGCAATTGAAGGAGATCAGGCGATTGAGCAGCGGTTCAGGCAGATCAGGCCGCACCGCAGAAGAAAGCAGCGGCCAAAGGTTCATATCCCGAATGATACCCACATACAGTGTGTCGGAAAACCGCTGGCTGAAGCAGTCATAGCAGACCATGTCCTCATACTTGCGCATGTACTCCAGATCGTGCGGGCACAACGCCGACCACTTCATGATGGTGTGCACAATGCTCTTGACGGCCTGCTGCGCACTCATCCCCTCGATACTCTCCTGCGGTACGCATTGCAGCGTATTGTTGTGCGCCTGATGGTAAGCGGCCGCCAGCAGCTCCTCCTTCGTGCGGAAATAGCGAAAGGGCGTACCGGCCGCAACGCCCGCCTCCTTGCTGATAAGGCTCATGGGTACCATGGGGCCATACTGGTTGAATAGCAAAATCGTTGCGCGTATGATCGCACTTTGGGTCTTCTCTGGCATCCGCATACTCCTTGTATCAAATGTTTCTAAGGGCAGTATATCACAACCGCGCAGATTTGTCATAGAACCTATGTAAAAAACATCATGGGAGAATCTCCGTCGCTGTGCAAAGGAAACGGTTTCAATCGCCGCAGTTCTCATTAACGCAGTGTACCGTGATTTCGTTCTTTGGCAACGGGCTATTCCCGGATACCGTCAATCGCCCTGGCAAACCCATCGAAGGTCTCTTTCTTTGCTTCGCTAAATTACAATTGAAATTTTCAGGCACAATGCACTATAATATGTCATAGAAACAACTGAATATTGCTTCTGAATCCGTTTTGCGATTGGCTGTGAGGTACATTCAGCCCTACAGGCCACTTTGGAGGTGATGCGATATCCGCCTGAGAATACGGGATGCGAAATATCGGTTTGTTTATTGCTTTGACACTGAGACCGGTGCTTATTTGCGAACGGGAGTTTTGGATGAAAACGGAGAAGAAACGGAAGCGGACCCATTCATGGGCT
>DVJV01000035.1 GCA_018716525.1 Candidatus Ventricola gallistercoris | reverse complement strand
CCTCCCGCTTATGATTTACAATAGAGGGGAATTCTTCTAAGCGGGGGTGAGCAGGGCATGAAGCAAACAGAAAGATGGAAACCGGCCCTGTTGTGCCTGCCCAACGCAATTGCGCTCTTGGCTGCGTTGTTTATGCTTTGCGCCCTGCCGCTGGTGTTTAACGATCAGTTTTTTGATATCAACCGGATTAAGGTTTTATGGGTGTTGCGCGTAGTGCCTGTTTTAGGCGTGGCGATGCTGGCTGCGCTCTTTGTGCGCTGGGTTGCCTGCAAAGCGCTTTGCAGAATCAACCGTGATGTGTGGGCAGTTCTCCTGGCACAGTGGGGCTTTATCATTGCCTGCGTGATTGCCTGCGCGATGACCGGGTTTGCACAGGAGACGCTGACCGGCAGTGAAGGACGGTATTGCGGCCTGTATTTTCTGCTTTGCTGCGCCGTCGCGTATACTGTCATCGTATTGGGGGATCTGCATGGACAGGTCATCAGCCTGCTTGCAGGGGTGGTGGCTTGCGTTTGCAGCATTCTGGGTGTGCTCAATGTGCTGGGCGTGGACCCGCTGGGCTTTTATGTGGGCATTCAGAAGAGCCAGCGGGCGCTGTTTGTCTCCACCATCGGGAACGTTGATTTTTTCGGCGCATATCTTTCACTCCTTTTCCCGCTTTGCGTGGGGCAGGCTGTTTTTCAAAAAAACCGGTGGCTGCGCTGGCTTTTCGGTGTGTTCAGCGTTTGCTGTGCGCTGGGAATTGCCGCTTCCCGGAGCGACTGCGCGTTTGCCGCTATGCAGCTCTCCTGCCTCGCGCTGCTGGCGCTGTCGGGTGACCGGTTTGAACACATGTTCCGGATTTTTGTGCTGTGGGCGCTTTGCTTCTTGGCATTGCCCGTGGTGGAAGCGCTGCTTCCGTTCAGCTTGTTTCAAATACGGCTCAGCGGCGTAATGCTGTTGCTCTGCCGCTTGCATATTCCGCAGGCAGGCGCCGCGCTGTGTGCGGCAGGCGCATTGGCGTGTAGGGTATTGGCACGCTGGGATTGTGCAGCGCCGGGCAGAAACCGGCTGTTGCGCATTGTTCTGACGTTCTGCCTGCTGGTTGTTTTGTTTATGCTGTCAGCCATCTATTATTTTACGTTTGTAGATTTCCAAAGCGATCTGGGCACTGCCGAAACATTGCTGCGTTTTAATGACGAATGGGGAACGCGCCGCGGCTTTGTATACCGGCGGGCACTCCGTGCGTTTGCGGATTATACCCCCGTTCAAAAGCTTTTGGGCCGGGGTCTTGACCTGACCGAACGCATCCTCACACCATACTTTGACAATCCTAAGATGCTGGCGTACGGGGTATTTAACGATGCGCACAATCAGGTTCTGCAGTTTTTGCTGACAAGCGGCTTGCTGGGTGCGTGTGCGGTAGTGGCGTTCCATTTGCTTTCGCTTCGTGCATTCTTCAAAAGGGCAGGGCAGGACCCCATTCTTTGCGGTGCGTTTGCTTCGCTCTTTGGCTATACGCTGACGGCGATGCTGAGCGTCACTCAGCCCATTTTGCTGGCTGTGTATGTATCCATATCCGCGCTGGGCGCTTCTCGCCTTTGCCATGTATTGAACAGGGGGGAGTCTCTTGAATCTTGAGCAATTGATCGGCCGGTTAAAGGACACACCGTCCTTCATGGAGAACGTCACCCATTGGGAGACGATCCCGGCGCGGGAAGCGCGGTATGCGCCTTTCCCGGAAGGGCTTGATCCCCGCGTGGTACCTGTTCTGGCCGCCCATGGGATATATCACTTGTATTCGCACCAGCGGGAGGCCTTTGACTGTGTGCAGCGGGGGGAGGATGTTTGCGTCGTCACGCCGACGGCTTCCGGTAAGACGCTTTGCTACAATCTGCCGGTGCTCACCGGCATTTTGAAAAACCCGGATGCGCGCGCGTTGTATCTGTTTCCCACAAAAGCGCTGTCTGCTGACCAGGTATCCGAGCTTTACGAGCTCATCGAAGCCATGGGGGTAGACGTCAAAACCTATACCTATGATGGCGATACCCCCGCTGCGGCGCGCAGGCAGGTGCGGCAGGCGGGCCATATCGTCGTGACCAATCCGGATATGCTGCACTCCGGCGTTTTGCCGCATCACACCAAGTGGGTGAAGCTGTTTGAAAACCTGCGGTATGTGGTCATCGATGAGATCCACGCGTACCGTGGCGTGTTTGGCTCTAACCTGGCCAACGTGCTGCGACGGCTGATGCGGCTTTGCAGGTTTTACGGATCACATCCGCAGTTCATCGTCTGTTCGGCGACGATCGCCAATCCCGGCGAGCTCGCGCAGATGCTCATCGGGCGGCCGGTGACGCTCATCGACCAGAGCGGTGCGGCATCGGGGGAAAAGCACATCGTCTTTTATAATCCGCCCGTCGTCAACCGGCAACTCGGCGTGCGTAAATCTGTGTTGCAAGAAACGCTGCGGATTGCTTCCATGCTGGTGGATAACGACATTTCCACCATCGTATTTGGCAAATCGAGGCTGACGGTTGAGGTGCTCACGCGCCATCTCAAGGAGCGCGTCCGGGACCCACTGGGCAATGCAGGCCGTGTGCGCGGCTACCGGGGCGGCTATCTGCCCACGCTGCGCCGGGAAATCGAGCGCGGGCTCAGAAAGGGAGAGATCCGCGCCGTGATTTCGACCAATGCGCTGGAGCTGGGCATCGACATCGGCCAGCTCGACGCTTGTGTGATGTGCGGCTACCCCGGCTCCATCGCCAGCACGTGGCAGGAGGCAGGGCGCGCCGGACGCCGCAAGAACACGTCGCTGACGGTGGTCGTCGCCTCGTCCTCGGCGCTTGACCAGTATATCATCAATCATCCGGGTTATTTCTTTGGCCGCTCGCCCGAAAATGCGCTGATTCACCCCGATAACCTGTATGTGCTGCTCGGCCATGTCAAGTGCGCTGCCTATGAGCTTCCGTTTGAGGAAGGGGAGAGCTTTGCGCCGGGCGTATCCACACAGGAACTGCTGACCTACCTGTGCGAGGAGCACATCCTCAACCTGACAGCGGGGCGGTATTACTGGATGGCTGAGGAATTCCCGGCGGCCGATCTGTCGCTGCGCTCAGTGACGAGCGAAAATTTTGTGATCATCGACATCACGCATCCGGAGCACCGGGTGGCGATCGGCGAAATGGACCGCTATACCGTGCCGATGCTGTTG
The DNA here is from genome assembly GCA_018716525.1 of Candidatus Ventricola gallistercoris. Classification (GTDB taxonomy): domain Bacteria; phylum Bacillota; class Clostridia; order Christensenellales; family Aristaeellaceae; genus Ventricola; species Ventricola gallistercoris. The sequence continues at coordinate 22,499 of DVJV01000035.1, read as the reverse complement.
CACGAGCATGCCATCTACATGCACGAAGGACAGCAATACCAGGTGGAAAAGCTCGACTTCACCGAGAAAAAGGCCTATGTGCGCAGCGTGGATGTGGATTACTATACCGATGCGGATCTGAATACGAGCGTTCGGGTGCTGGATGTGCTCAAGGAGCAGCCGCTGGGCGGTGGAACGCTGGGGTATGGCGACGTATTGGTGACGTGGCTGGTGACCATGTTCAAGAAGTTCAAGCTGGATACCCAGGAGACGCTGGGGTTTGGCCCCGTCGATCTGCCGGAGCTGGAGATGCCGACCAATGCCTGCTGGTGGGCGCTGGATGAATCGATCACGGGCGGGCTGTCGATGGATGACCTGCAGGGGGGAATGCTGGGCATCTCCAACGCGCTGGGGCAGATATTGCCGGTGTATCTGATGTGTTCGCCGCGGGATATCTGCGTGCAGTACCGGGTGCGCGATCCGTTTACCAAGCTGCCCACGATCATCGTGTTTGATAACTATGCGGGCGGCATTGGCCTGAGCGAACGCGTGTACGGAATGCGCAGCCTGATCTTTTCGGATGTTCACGCGTTGATTGCGGGTTGCGTGTGTGAGGCGGGGTGTCCCTCGTGCGTTGGCCCGGTAGGCGAAGTGGGGGAGCGCGGCAAACAGACGGCGCTGCTGCTCACGGAAAGGCTGATGGCCTTATGAGAAACCTGCGGGAAAGGCTGATGGCCGTCACCGGCAGCCGCAAGGAGGCGCAAAGCGCTGCGCCCCCGGTGCAGGAGGAAGCCTGCTTTTGCCGGGAGCACATCGCCCCCCTGAGTGCGTTGCATGGCATCGAGCGCACGACGCTTGAGGATGCGCGCGCGTGCGATCCGCTCTTTACAGGAGAGCGGTGGGATGTTTCGCGCCTGCTTTTTCTGGATACGGAGACGACAGGCTTAAGCGGCGGCGCGGGTACGGTCGCGTTTTTGGTGGGTGTTGGTTTCATTGATGAGCGGGGAATGGTTATCCGCCAGTATGTGATGCGAAACTATGCGCAGGAGGCACAGATGCTCGCGCAGATCGCTGCACATTTTGAGCGCGCGGACGTGGTGGTCACGTTCAACGGCAAAAGTTTTGACCTGCCGCTGCTTGAATCGCGCATGATTCTCAACCGGATTCGTCTGCCCGTCACACAGTATCCGCATCTGGATCTGCTTCATGCGGCGAGACGTGTGTATAAGCTCCGGCTGGGGCGGTGCACCCTCTCGGCGCTGGAAAAGGCGGTGCTCGGCACGGGCCGCGAGGATGATCTGCCCGGGGCGCAGGTTCCCCAGCGCTATTTTGACTACATCAGGACGCGGGAGTTTGCGTTGCTGGAGGATGTGCTTCGCCACAATTTGCAGGATGTGCAAAGCCTTGCGGCACTGACCGGACACCTGTGCGCCGCGTTTCGCGCCCCGCAGACGGTGGAGCACGAGCAGGATTTGCTGGGGGTTGGCCGCACGCTCATGCGCGGTGGGCACACGCAGCGGGCGCGCACGTGCTTTAAGATTCTGGGGCACAGTTCGCTTTCGGGCCAGGCACATATGCACCTGGCTGTCAGCTACCGGCGCGCGCAGGAATGGCAGGAGGCTGTGGAATCGTGGCGGACGATGATCGCGCGCGGGGAAGGCGGTACCTGGCCCTATATTGAGCTGGCCAAGTATTGGGAACACGTCGCCGGAGATTTGCCGCAGGCCTTGTCCTGCGCCTGTGCCGCGCTGCGGTGTGCGCTCAACACCGCGCAACTGACGGGCACAGAGGTGCAGATTGAATCCATTCACAGGCGGATTGCACGCCTCAAAAGAAAACTGGCGGCCCGCAAACAGACAGGAGGAACGCAACCATGAGCTTTATGGGAAACATGATCGGAAACAAGGCGCTTGCAGCCCACGGAAAAGGGAATTATCAGAAGGCGGCGCAGCTTTACGACGAGGCGTATGCCAAGGGGATGGACAAGCCCCGCCTGCTGCGCGGGTACAGCATCCTGCTGATCCGCACCAGCCGGTTTGACGAGGCGCTCGAGGTGCTCAAGAAGCTGGAGAAGTGCCCGGGACTCAGCGCCCGGGACAAGGCGGATATCCACGTCAATTATGCCATCATCCTCTGGAAGAAGGGGCATCTGCCGCGCGCCCTGGAGATCCTGGAGGATGAATTCAGGCACCTGAAGAACGGCTCGATGTACAGCATCATCGGCTACCTGAAGATCGAGGCCGGGGATGCCGATGCGGCGCTTGCCTTCAACAAGGAGGCGCTTGAGTATGACGATGGCGATGCGGTGTTTCTGGATAACCTCGCGCAGACCTACTACCGCCTGCTGGACGACAAGCAGACGGCGAGGACGTATTTTGACCGCGCCATCGCCATTAAGCCCACGGCGATTGACACCAACTACTTCCTTTCGCTCTACGACATCGAAGAGGGGAACCTGCAAAAAGCCAGGGAGCGGCTTAAGACGGCCAGAAAGGGCGTGTTCTCGCCGCTCAACTATGCCACACCGGAAATGATCGACAAAAAGTTGTCAGAAATCGAGGCCTGAGATGGCCCTTGGATTCGGTGAAATCCACGGAATTTTCATTTGTTTTGTGTATAAAACGATGGGTTTTGATTGACCGCATAGTCTGTTCATGGTATAATATAAATAATTGTTAACACTGAGTATCGTGGGGTGAAAGACGATATGGAACGGGAAAAACAGGATCCCGGTATTCTGCGTGAACTTCGCAAAATCGCCATTGGAACGGCGGTTCTTTTTGGGTGCATGATGGCCGTATACGCGGCGGTGGGGCGGTTTTCGCTGGCCGTTTTGATTGGCGGACTGATGGGCAGCGTCTATGCCGTGCTCAATCTGTACATGCTGGGGCGCGGCGTGCAGAAGGCCGTCAATTGCGGCGATGAGCAGATGGCCAGAGCGGGGCTGCGCGCTTCATACAGCCTGCGCATGGTGTGTATGCTGGTGGTGGCCGTGCTGGCTTTCGCATTCCCCTTTGCAGAGGGCGTGCCCTGCCTGATTGCACTGTTGTTTCCCCGGATCACCATATTTGTGCTTCAGCTGGCCGCCAAGCGCACAGGCGCGTAAGCGGTGTATCGGCGCCCGGCGCTGGGAACGCGGTTTTCATGCTGTGCGGGCGGCATTGTTGAGTGGAAAGCGGGTTGCAGGAAATGGATATTGACATCACAGGTGCAAGAATACTGGTTCGTATTCCGGAGCTGGGCGGCTTTATGCTCACAGAGACCGTGGTGGTCACCTGGTGCGTGATGCTGGTGCTGGTGCTCGTCTGCCGGTTCATGACCAAGAACCTGGAGGTGCACCCGACCAAGAAGCGTCAGGTCATTGCCGAGTGGCTGGTCACCTCCGTGCGCGACATGGTCAAGACCAACATGGGCGAGCGTTATGCACAGTCGTGGTATGTGCCGTTTATCGGCGCTATGTTTGCGCTGTCCGCAGGGTGCAGCTTGTCCAGCCTTGTGGGTGCGTATGCGCCCACGAGCGATCTGTCTACCGTGCTGGGGTGGGCGCTCTTCGTGTTTGCGCTGATCACCATCACCAAGATCCGCACAAACGGCATTGGCGGCTATCTGCTGGGCTTCACATCGCCCATTCCGGTGATGACGCCGTTTAACATCATCGGCGAAATCGCAACGCCTGTCTCCATGACGTTCCGTCACTTTGGCAACATCGCCAGCGGCAGTGTCATCACGGCGCTGATCTACGGCGGTTTGTCTGCGCTCTCCGGTCTTGTGCTCGGGCTCTTCCCCGGCGCAGCAGGCGAGCTGCTCTCGCAGATCCCCGTGTTTGGCCTGGGCCTTCCGGCGATTCTGTCGCTGTACTTTGATTTCTTCTCCAGCGTGCTTCAGGCGTTCATCTTCTGCATGCTGACGATGATGTACATCGGCGGCGCTGCGGAAACGGGCGATTGATTCAAATGCTGCGCACCATCCGGTGCGATTGCAGATAGGGTTATCATCAATATCATCCCAATTCTAAAGGAGGATTTTCTCAATGGATGCTTCTTCGATTTCCATTCTTGCAAAAGCGATCGTTTGCGGCTGCTCTGCGCTGGGCGCGGGCGTGTCCATGATCGGCGGCCTTGGACCTGGTATCGGCGAAGGTTATGCTGTGGGCAAGGCGCTTGAGTCCATCGCGCGTCAGCCGGAGCTCAAGGGCACCATCACCACCACGATGTTCATGGGCTGTGCCGTCGCCGAGACGACCGGTTTGTACAGCTTGATCATCGCGTTGATTCTTCTGTTCGTCAATCCCTTCACCGGGTTGTTCTAAGGAAACCGACGTGTTTCCCAAAGCTGACAGCGCAGTTTGAAGGGGGGAGCTTTCATGGAAGTTCAACAGTTTATCTCCATCACGCCGTGGACGCTCATCCTGCAGATTGGTAACCTGCTCATTTTGATGGTGCTGTTCAAGAAATACCTGTTTGCGCCGGTAACGGCCATCCTTGAAAAGCGCCGGGAAGAGATCGAAGGGCACTATGACAGGGCGCAGCAGGCAGAGGATGAAGCCTTGTCGATGAAGGCCGATTACGAGGGCAAGATGGCCAACGCGCGTGCGGAGGCCGACCGCGTCATTAAGACGGCAACGGAGAGCGCGAATGCGATGTCCACGGGGATCATCGAGGATGCCCGTGCGCACGCGGACCAGCTCAAGCGCCGTGCGCAGACCGAGATCGAGATGGAGCGCCGCAAGGCGTTTGACGAGGTGAAGGGCGAGCTCTCCGGCATCGCGCTGGACATCGCCTCCCAGGTCATCGAGCGGGAGGTCAGCGCGAAGGATCACGAGGCGCTCATCGACGAGTTTATCAAGAATGTGGGTGATGCGTCGTGACGGAAATCGGCCGTGCGTATGGCGGCGCGCTTTACGCGCTGGCGCAGGAAGAGCATCTGGAAGAGCCGCTGCTTCGCCAGCTTGACGGCGTGGTTGCCCTGCTCGGGGAGAACCCCGGGTATGTGCGGTTGATCGACAACCGCGGCTTGCCCCGGAGTGAACGCGTCGCCCTGCTGGATGAGGCATTTGGCGGCAGGGTGGAGCCCTATCTGCTCAATTTTATGAAGATTCTGTGCGAACGCGGCGCGTTTTCGCACATGACGCATTGCCGCGATGCCTTTGTGCAGGCTTACCATGAGGCGCATGGCATCGTCCCGGCGACGGCGGTGTGCGCTTCCATGCCGGACGAGCAGCAGATTGCGCGCCTGAAGGAGGCGCTCGAGTGCAAGACGGGCAAGCATGTGGAGCTGACCGTGCAGGTCGATGCGTCGCTGCGGGGCGGTATGCGCGTGGAAATGGCGGGCCGCCGCTACGACAATACCATCGCCTCCAGGCTGACGCGCCTGCGCCGCGCGATGACAGACCGCACGACTGTAGAGTGAATAAAAGAAAGCCGGTGAACCCATGGATCTGAAACCTGAAGAGATTTCCAAAGTCATCAAAGCCCAGATCAAGCAGTACGACCAGAAGCTCGAGCAGGATGAGACCGGTACGGTTATCCTCGTGGGCGACGGCATTGCCAGAGCCAGCGGCCTTGACCAGTGCGTGGCCAACGAACTGGTCGAGTTTGAAAACGGCGAATACGGCATGGCGCTCAACCTGGAGGAAGAGTCCGTCTCCATCGTCATCCTGGGCAGCGATGCGTGGTTGCACGAGGGCAGCCTGGTCAAGCGCACGGGGCGCGTCGTGTCTGTGCCCGTGGGCGAGGAGCTGATCGGCCGCGTGGTCAACGCGCTGGGCCAGCCTGTGGATGGCAAAGGACCCATTCACACGGACAAGACCCGGCCCATTGAGAGCCCGGCGCCGGGCATCATCGAGCGCAAGGGCGTCAGCGTGCCGCTGCAGACGGGCATTAAGGCGATTGACAGCATGATTCCCATCGGCCGGGGTCAGCGCGAGCTGATCATCGGCGACAGACAGACGGGCAAGACCACGATCGCCATCGACACCATCATCAACCAGCGCGGCAAGGGTGTCATCTGCATCTATGTCGCCATCGGTCAGAAGAATTCGACCGTGGCCCAGCTGGTGGAGCAGCTTTCCCGCGCCAACGCGATGGAGTACACCATCGTCGTCAGCGCGACGGCCTCCGAACTGGCGCCGATGCAGTACATCGCGCCGTATTCGGGCTGCACCATGGGCGAGTATTTCATGGCCCAGGGCAAGGACGTGCTCATCATCTACGATGATCTGTCCAAGCATGCCGTCGCTTACCGCGCCCTGTCGCTGCTCATTCGCCGTCCGCCGGGACGCGAGGCCTATCCGGGCGACGTCTTCTACCTGCACAGCCGCCTTCTGGAGCGCGCCGCACGGCTTGCGCCCGAGTATGGTGGCGGTAGCCTGACCGCCCTGCCGATCATTGAGACGCAGGCGGGCGATGTTTCCGCCTATATTCCCACGAACGTGATCTCCATCACGGACGGGCAGATCTTCCTGGAGAGCGAGCTGTTCCACTCCGGCGTCATGCCGGCCGTCAACCCCGGTATTTCGGTGTCGCGCGTGGGCGGCAATGCGCAGATCAAGGCCATGAAGAAGGTGGCCGGTTCCCTCAAGCTGATTTACAGCCAGTACAGGGAGTTGCAGAGCTTTGCGCAGTTTGGCAGCGATCTGGATGCGGATACCAAGGCGCGCCTGGCTCAGGGCGAGCGCGTCGTGGAGGTGCTCAAGCAGGGGCGCAACCAGCCCATCGACGTGGAGAAGCAGGTGTGCATTCTCTACGCGGTCATCAACAACTACATGGCCGATGTGCCCGTGGAGCGCATTTCGCTCTATGAGCAGGGGCTTTATGCGCGCCTGGAGGCGCAGCACGCGGATATTCTGGATGCCATCCGCACGACCGGTGCGTTTGACAAGCAGACCGAAGAGAAGCTCTCTGCCGCGCTGACGCAGTACACGCGGGATTTTCTGGCCAAGTAACAGGCGCCGGGAAGGAATGCCTCTGGCCGCCTGACGGCAGCGGGAGGCTTTTCCCGGAACATGAAGGAGGAAATGAGCGATGGCTGGCGCTTCCATGAAGGATATCAAGCTGCGCATCAGAAGCGTGGAAAGCACCATGCAGATCACCAAGGCCATGGAGCTGGTTGCCTCGTCCAAGCTCAGGCGGGCCAAGGAACGACAGGAGCGCTGCCGCCCGTACTTTACGGAGCTTAAGAGGACGCTTGACGGAATAGAAGCGGCCACAAGCGATTTTTCCTCGCCGTATCAGGAAACCCGGCCGGTGAAGAAGCGCTGCTTCATCGTCATTGCGGGCGACAGAGGCCTGGCGGGCGGCTACAACAGCAATGTGTTTAAGGCCGTCGATCAGATGATGCAGGATGGTGTGCCGGTCTGCGTGCTGCCCATTGGCAAGCGGGCAGTGGAGTTTTTCCGCCGGCGGCACATCGAGATGCTGACAGAGGCGTTTTCCGAGGCGGCAAGCATCTTCGTGTCAGACTGCTTCACCATCAGCGATCTGGTGTCCAAGGGGTATCTGGCAGGGCAGTATGACGAGGTGGGCATCGTTTACACGCGGTTTGTCTCCGTGCTTACGCAGACCCCGGCGTGCGAGTGCCTGCTTCCGCTGGAGGCGCACGAGGTCAACCGCGAGCCGGGCGTGCATCCGCTGGTGCTCTATGAACCGAGTCCCCACGCGGTGTACGACGCCATTGTGCCGCACTATCTGGCGGGCATGATCTATGGCGCCATGTGTGAATCCGTTGCAAGCGAGCTGGGCGCGCGCCGGACGGCGATGGATGCGGCAAGCAAGAACGCGGCGGAGATGATCGAAGACCTGAGCCTGCGCTATAACCGGGCCCGTCAGGGCGCTATCACGCAGGAGATTACGGAAATCGTCGCAGGCGCGGAGCATTGACGCGCACGACAACAGTAAGGAGCAATGCTATGGCTAAAGGAAGCATCGGCACCGTGGCCCAGGTCATCGGCCCGGTACTGGATATCAAATTTGGGGACGGTGAACTGCCCGCTCTGCTCAATGCCATCGAGGTGGACAACGCCGGCAAAAAGCTGGTCGCGGAGGTTGCCCAGCATATTGGCGACGACGTCGTGCGCTGCATCGCCATGAGCAGCACGGATGGCCTGGTGCGCGGCGCGAAGGCGACGGACACGGGCTCGGCCATCACGGTGCCCGTGGGCGAGAAGTGCCTGGGCAGAATCTTCAACCTGCTGGGCGATCCGGTGGACAATCTGCCTCCGCCGCAGGATGTGGAGCGCTGGGCGATTCACCGCGATCCGCCTGCCTATGACGAGCAGGAGACTTCCGCCGAGATGCTGGAAACGGGCATCAAGGTGGTTGACCTCATCGCGCCATATGCCAGGGGCGGCAAGATCGGCCTGTTTGGCGGCGCGGGCGTGGGCAAGACCGTGCTGATCATGGAGCTGATCAACAACGTGGCCAAGCAGCACGGCGGTCTGTCCGTGTTTACGGGCGTGGGCGAGCGCACCCGTGAGGGAAACGATCTGTATAATGAGATGAAGGAGAGCGGCGTCATCAATAAGACCGCGCTCGTATACGGTCAGATGAATGAGCCGCCGGGAGCACGTATGCGCGTGGCACTCTCCGGCCTGACGATGGCGGAGTACTTCCGCGACCGCGAGGGCCAGGACGTGCTGCTGTTCATCGACAACATCTTCCGCTTTACGCAGGCGGGTTCCGAGGTGTCTGCGCTGCTTGGACGTATGCCCAGCGCCGTGGGCTACCAGCCGACGCTGGCCACGGAGATGGGCGCGCTTCAGGAGCGCATCACGTCGACCAAGCGCGGTTCCATCACCTCTGTGCAGGCTGTCTACGTCCCCGCAGACGACCTGACCGACCCGGCGCCTGCCACCACGTTTGCGCATCTGGATGCCACCACGGTGCTCTCCCGTGCGATCTCTTCGCTGGGCATCTATCCGGCCGTCGATCCGCTGGAGTCTACCAGCCGCATTCTGAGCCCCGATGTCGTCGGTGAGGAGCACTACCGCGTGGCGCGCGAAGTGCAGCGCATCTTGCAGCGCTACAAAGAGCTGCAGGATATCATCGCCATCATGGGCATGGACGAGCTGTCCGAAGAGGATAAGCTGACCGTCTCCCGCGCACGCAAGATTCAGCGTTTCCTCTCCCAGCCGTTTACTGTCGCTGAGCAGTTTACCGGCATGGAGGGCAAGTACGTGCCGATCAAAGAGACCATCCGCGGATTTAAGGAGATCATCGAGGGCAAGCACGACGATCTGCCGGAGAGCGCGTTCCTGTTCGTCGGCACGATTGACGAGGCTGTGGCCAAGGCAAAAAAGGGTGAGCAGGCATGAGTACGTTCCACCTGACGATCAGCACGCCGGACGGGCTTTTGTTTGACGGCGAAGTGCAGCGCGTGCGCGCGCGCATGATCGACGGCGACGTCTGCCTGCTGGCGCACCACGAGAACTATGTCTCGGCTGTCGGTGCGGGTGAAGCTGCGCTTGTCACGGCCGATGGCCAGACGCGCACGGCGGCGTGCATCGGCGGTATGCTGACCATGATCGATAACGAGGCCACGCTGATTGCAACCACATTTGAGTGGGCGGATCAGATCGACCTTGAACGCGCAAAGCGTGCCAAAGAGGTGGCGCAGGCGCGCATTTCCGCGGCGAAGAACGACAAGCGGGAGCTGATGCTGGCCGAAGCCAAGCTGCAGCGCGCGCTGGTGCGCATCAACGTCAAGCGTTGACCGCATAAGAGCATAGACGGGGCGTGGGGTGCCATGCCCTGTTTTTTTGCCCTTACGGGGCTGGCGATGGCGCAGCTTGAAGGTGTGGGGCAGAGCGCGCATTTGGGTTAAGAAGATTGCCCCCTATGGGGTTTTATGCTATAATCATTTCGTGTAGAGGACTTTGTCGTTTTTTGCGTGATCGACCGCATGAATCAAAAGAAAATGGCCGCTCTGTGTTGCGGCAAGGGTGAAGGAGGGAGCGCGTGTGTGCCGTGTCAGCGTGATCGTGCCGGTGTATCAGGTGGAGGCGTATTTGGCGCGCTGCCTGGACAGCCTGCTGGCGCAGACGTTTGAGGATTTTGAATTGATTCTCGTTAATGACGGCACGCGCGACGGCTGCCCGGAAATCATGAATGCCTATGCGGCAAAGGATGCCCGCATCCGCATTCTGCACAAGGAAAATGGGGGCCTTTCTTCCGCGCGCAATGCGGGGCTTGATGTTGCGCAGGGGGAATATGTGGCCTTCGTGGATTCAGACGATTACGTGGCCCCTGCGCTGCTGGAGGATACCGTCCGGGCGGCGGAGCAAAGCGGTGCAGATCTGGTGCTCTTCAACTACCGGCTTGTGGTGGATGGCGTGGAGCAGGGGCCGTACCTGCCCATGGATGACGAGGTCATATCGCTTGATCAGATGGGCCTGGCGCGCTACTTTTACCGCTACTGGATGCCTTACCGGCATGGGCAGGAGGCCTGGTGCAGGCTGTACAGGCGGGATATCATCGAGAAGAACGGGCTGCGCTTTGCCCCCAATCGGGAGATTTTCGCGGAGGATACGCTGTTTTCTGCCATGTATCTGATGCATGTGCGCAAACTTGCCGCGCTGAGCACGCCATATGTATACTACGTGCAACGGGGCGATTCGCTGATGGCCATGCGCAAGCCGCGTCTGGCGCACCGGCTGATGATGCTCAGCATCCGGCTAAGCGAATACGTGCGCACATGCGGCAGGGAGCGTGAGCTGGCCGACGTGCTGCCGGTGCTATGCTATGACAAGCTGATCTGCAAGGGCATCCGGCTGGACCCAAGCCTGGAGGATGTGTACGACGCCATGCGCGAGCTGGGGCAGAATGACACGATGCGTTCGTTGCTGCGCGCGTTGATGGGCTTTCGGCCTTTGGCGCTGTACACGCTGCGCACCGGGAAGGGCATTCGCACCCAGATGCGGGCACGGCTGTTTGCGAGAAGGTGGCTGCGCGGGGATGTGCGCGGCGCCGTGTCCCTCGTGCAGGGGCGGGAGGAGCAGGCGTGAAGATCAGCGTGATCATTCCCTGCTTCAACGGGGAGCGATATCTTTCCGAATGCCTGAATTCGGTGCTTTGCCAGGATATGGCCGATTTTGAATTGCTTTTGATCGACGATGGTTCCACGGATGGCACGCTCGACATTGCGCGGCACTATGCGCAGCGGGACGCGCGCGTGCGCGTTCTGCACCAGCCCAATGCGGGGGTCAGTGCGGCGCGGAACCTGGGGCTTGACCATGCGTCTGGCGAGTGGGTGACGTTCGTGGATTGCGACGATCTGCTCGTGCCGGGCGCGCTGGGGTGGATGCTCAACGCTGCCACAGACGGGGTGGACATGGTCGTCTGCGCGCACGAGACATTCGACGCACAGGGAAACCGGGAAACCGTCTACCCGCAGACCTGCTGGCCGAAAAAAGCAGGAGATGCGCGAAAAAGAGCGGTTGCACTGCGGCTGATTGAGGGCGACTGTGTGCTCAACATCATGTGTGCCAAGCTGCACCGCCGCGCGCTGATTGAGCGTGAGGGGCTTCGCCTTTCGCCCGATGTGGCCATTGCAGAGGATGCGCTTTTTAACCTGGAAGCGGTGCTTTGCGGACGGGGTGTCGCCTATGTGAGCCGTGTGGCCTATCGCTACAGAACGCATGAAGCGTCCGCCATGCACACGCACAAGGAAGGCGCATGGACGCTGCATCTGCCGTGGCTGACACAGATGCGGCAGATGCTGATGCGAAGAGGAATGCTTGAGCCGTATTATGCGGCGTTTGTGGATAGCGCTGTGCTCCGGCTGTACAAGGATGCAGGCGTGAGTGGGGTGATGGGCGGCATGAAAAAGGCCCTGCCGCTGCTGGATGTGCCGCTGGATGTTTCCAGGCTGGATGCGCGCGGGCGGGCGGTTTACCGCCTGATCCGCTCGGGGGCCTATGCGGCGGTGTATCCGCTGATATTTCCTGTGCAGGTTGCGCACCGGAAGGTGGGGGAAGCTGCGGCGCATTTGCGCGCACCGAAGGAGAGACCGCAATGAATACGCCCCTTGTGAGCATTGTGATGCCCTGCTACCAGGCAGAGGCGACTGTCGGGCGCACGGTTGACAGCATTCTGGCACAGACGCTGCCGGATTTTGAGCTGATCGCAGTGGATGACGGCTCGACAGACGGCACAGGCGCGCTGCTGGACGCACTGGCGGCGCAGGATGCGCGCATTCGCGTGATACACCAGCAAAATGGCGGGGTGGCGTGTGCGCGCAACGCGGGCATGGCGGCAGTGCGTGGCCGGTGGCTGGCGTTTGCCGATGCCGATGATCTGCTCTTGCCCGATGCGCTTTTCCACCTGCTGTCGCTCGATGACGGCGTGTCGGAAATCCTGTGCAGTGCGTTTATCATGCGCCACATCGGCGGGCAGGAAGAAGACCGGCTGTTTGCTTGTGCGCAGGGTGACTTGCAGGTGGTACTTGAAAGCCTCGTGCGCGGAGACAGCGGGCTTAACCCCATGTACGGCAAGCTGTACCGCACCGAGTGGGTGCAAAGCACTGGGCTGAGCGTGCCGCCGGGTGTTAAGGTGGGCGAGGATGTGCTTTTCAATCTGGAGGCGTTTGCACACGCTTCTTCATGGCGCATGGATGACTGCCCCGTTTACGTCTATACCTGGGGCGGGGATTCTGCCATGGCGCGCGCGCAGGCAGATGTATATGCAAAAAGCCAGAGGATGCTGGAGGGCATTGCGCATTTTGTGCAGGCGCACGGGCTGGAGACGGCGCTCTTTCGCGCGCACATCGACATTTATCTGCGCACGCTGCGCAAAGACCGCGGCAGACTGCGCGCGGCGTTGTCCTTGCATTACCGGACGGTCGGCGTGATCACCAGGGGCGTGCGCTTTTCACAGCTGTGCGCCAAGCAAAAGCTGTATTACCTGGCGCTGCGCACGCTTCCATGTCTTTCCTACTTTTTGCCCTGACGGAGGGAAACTATGAGCACCAAAGCCGATATCAGCGTGATTGTGCCCTGCTTCAATGCGGAGCGGTACCTAAGCACCTGTCTGGAGAGCCTGCGGGTGCAACGGGAACCGCTGATTGAGATGATCTTCATCGACGACGGGTCGACCGATGCCACCGGGGCGATTCTCGACGCATTTGCCCGCACGGAGCCTCGCGCACAGGTCGTGCACATTCCAAACAGCGGCGTATCCGCGGCGCGCAACTGCGGTTTATCCCGGGCGGGAGGGCGGTATATCGCCTTTGTCGATGCGGATGATGCGCTGGAAGAAAACGGGTTTGCGCTTTTATACCAGGCGGCCATGCGCAGCGGGGCGCAGATCACATCGGCCAATCACACGCTGTTTGACATGGAGAAGAATTGCCGTGTGCCGGTGCAGATCGAGCCGGTGGTGCAGCAGCCGCTTGAGATTGTGCGCGAGATCATTCATATGCACCGCATCTACAACAACCTGTGGAACAAGCTCTATGCGCGCGAGCTTTTTGAAGGGGGACTCCGGCTGGATGAGAGCGTGCGCATCGGCGAGGATGCGCTGCTCAACCTTCAGCTCTACCTGCATGCGCGCCGCGTCATGCACATCACAGAGCACACCTATGTCTACCGCGTTCATGCGTATTCGGCAATGGCCAATTTGGGCCAGTACAGCCAGGCGCATCAGCCGATGCTCAGAGGGATGAATGCCATCCTGCAAAAGGAGGGCGTCAAGGAGCTGTACTTCCGGGATTTTCTGCAAAGCTGCGTCTGGGTGGATGAAAAGGAAACGGGTATTCGCGATTGCATGAAGCGGTTTAACGCGCAGATTCGTCCGTTGGTGCTCGATGGTGTGGAAGCCGCACGCATTCCGCAAAAGGATGAGCGGCTTTACCGCATTGTGCGCGGGGGGAGGTTTCCGCAATACTACATGCTTCTTCGCGTCCGGGAAAAGATTACAAAGAAAAAGTGGGGGATCAGGCGATGACGCGCATCATGCTCTACAATCACTCGGGCTGCGAGAACCGGGGATGCGAGGCCATTGTTCGCTCGACCGCGGCGATGTTTGCGCAGGCGGGCGCAAGCGTGGCCCTCACGTCCAGGCAGCCGGCCTATGATCGCGCACTGCATCTTCATGACGTGGAGCGGATTGTGCCCATGACGATTGCGCCCTACAGCGTGCGCCGGATCATCAATTCCGTGGGGTTTCGCATGGGTATGGCGCGCGAGAGCGAGGTTGCCCGGCGGTATGCGCCGTGCATTGCGCTGGGCAGGAAGAGCGGCGTCTGTCTTTCTGTCGGCGGGGATACGTACTGCTATGGTTATCAGGAGCACATGGCCGTGATCAATGGCAGGCTTCGCCGTGCCGGAAAGCCGCTGGTGCTGTGGGGCTGCTCGGTGGAGCCGTCGCTGCTGGAAGGCGCTTGCCTGCGCGATTTGCAGGCGTATGACCTGATTGTAGCCCGCGAATCCATCTCGGCAGAGGCCATGCGCGCAGCGGGCCTGCCCGTGCGAACGTGGTGTGATCCGGCCTTTACGCTGGGCCGGGAAGATCTGCCGCTACCCTCCGGCTGGAAGGAAGGCGGTACGGTTGGCCTGAATGTCAGCCCTCTGGTGCTCGACCGGGCCAGGGATAGCGCGGCGGCGCTGGATGCTTTCGTCGGCCTGGTAAAGCACATCCTCAGCACGAGCGACCATGCCATCGCGCTGATTCCTCATGTCACCTGGCCGCATGACGACGACGTCGAAGCGCTCACGCGCATCAAAGAGCGCTTTGCCGATGAACCGCGCGTTTTCCTGCTTCCGGGCACGCTCAACGCCTTGCAGCTCAAGGGATACATTGCCAGGCTGTGCGCGCTGATCACGGCGCGCACCCATGCGTCGATTGCGGGGTATTCTTCCTGTGTCCCCACGCTGGTGATCGGATACTCGGTCAAGGCGCGCGGCATCGCGCGGGATCTGTTCGGCAAGGAGGAAGGGCATCTCATTCCGGTGCAGGAATTGGAGGACGCACGCCAGCTTATCCAGGCATATGATGCCATGGTCGGCAGAGCCGCACAGGAGCGGGCGTTCTTGCAGGAACAGGTGCCCGCCTATACGGCCGGACAAAAGGAGACAGTGGATGCCATTCTCAGCCTGGTAAAACAGGATTGAACGCCGGCAAAACGAAGGAGAAGGTCATGAGACAGACGGTCAGGCAGAATCAATCGGAGTGCACGGGATGCGGCGCATGTGTGAGCATCTGCCCAAAGCAGGCAATCGCCATGCAGGCGGATGCGGAGGGCTTCCTCTATCCGAAGGTGGATGCGCACAAGTGCATCGAATGCGACGCTTGCGAAAAGCGGTGCCCGGCGGGACGCGTGCCCAAGGAGCATCCGCCGCGCGTCTGGGGAGCGCAGATCAAGGAGGAGGCTATCCGCAGCGCGTCGTCGTCGGGCGGTGTGTTTACCGCGCTGGCCAGGGGCGTGCTGGCCAAGGGCGGCGTGGTGTTTGGCGCGGCGTTTGGCGAAGGGCTGCGAGTCGAGCACATTGGCGCATTCAACGAAGAGGAGCTTGCGCCCATGCGCGGCTCCAAGTACGTCCAGAGCGATGCCACGGATGCCATCGGGAATGCGGTTTCTCTGCTCAAAAGAGGCATTCCCGTGATGTTTACCGGCACGCCCTGCCAGGTGGATGGGCTGCTTGCTGCACTGGGGGGCAAACACACAGAAGGTCTGCTGACGGTGGACTTTGTGTGCCATGGCGTGCCGTCGCCGGGGGTATTTGCCTCGTACATCGCACAGCTTGAGCGGGACAAGGGGCAGAAGGTCAAAGCCTATACATTTCGGGATAAACGGCTCGGCTGGAAAAATTTTTCCGCCGTCGCCACATTTGAGGATGGAACGGAGCACAAAGGAACCCAGGTGGATGAACCCTTTTTATATGGCTTTTTGCAAAATCTCTACCTTCGTCCGGCATGCCACGGGTGTACGGGCCTGAGGGGCAACCGGCATGCGGCGGATATCACGCTGGCGGATCTTTGGGGCGCCGAGACGCTTTGCCCTGGAAGGGATGACGACACGGGGCTTTCGCTTGTCATGGTGAACACCGACAAGGGCAAAAAAGCGCTGGAAGCCTGCAAAGATCAGCTCATACGCTTTGGCGGGCTGGACGTGGAGCGCATGATGCGCGCCAATCCAGGGCTGGTCAGCGCGCCTAAACCGCATCCAAAGCGTCAGGCGTTTTTTAGGGAATACGCCAAACACGGCTTTGATTGCACGCATGTCATGCGCCTGCTGGCGCCGCCGGGACGGGTGGAGCGGCTTTTCAGGCGTGTGGCACACCTGCCGGTGGGGGCACTGCGCCGCATTCGAAACCGGTTGGGGATTCAGGCAAAATCATGAGAAAGGTTAACGCATTTTGAGGAGATTAAAATGGGTAAGACGAGGGAAAAGGTCAACGGCATCACCGAAGGCGTGATCTGGAAACAGCTGCTTCTGTTTTTCTTTCCAATTGTGCTGGGCACGTTCTTCCAGCAGCTTTATAATACGGCCGATGCGATCATCGTCGGCAAGTTTGTGGGCAAGGAAGCCTTAGCGGCTGTCGGCGGAACGACGGGCACGCTGATCAACCTGCTGGTCGGCTTTTTTGTGGGCGTCTCTTCCGGCGCTTCGGTCATCATTTCGCAGTTCTTCGGTGCGCGCCGCGGCGAGGAGGTTTCCCGCTCGGTGCACACCACGGTGGCGCTGGCGCTGGTCAGCGGCGCGGCACTCACGGTGCTGGGCATTGTCTTCAGCGAGCGGATTCTGCTTTTGATGGGCACGCCGCAGGAGGTCATGACGTATGCGCTGCCGTATATCAATATCTACTTTCTGGGCATGATTCCGTCGCTGATTTACAACGTCGGTTCCGGCATTTTGCGCGCGGTGGGTGACTCCCGCCGTCCACTGTTTTTCCTGATCAGCGCGACGATGACCAACATCGTCATGGACGTCATTTTTGTGCTCGGGTTCAACTGGGGTGTCGCCGGTGCGGCGGCCGCCACGGTAACCTCCCAGGTGCTCAGCGCCGTGCTGGTGATCGTTACGCTGCGCAATGCACCGTTTTCCTACCGTCTGCGCATCCGGCGAATCCGCATGCACGCAGACATGCTTACGCGCATTGTGCGCATCGGCCTGCCTGCCGGATTGCAGTCGGTCATGTATTCGCTTTCGAACATCATCATCCAGGCCAGCGTCAACGGATTCGGCACCGATACCATGGCTGCCTATACGGCATACAGCAAGCTGGATGGCCTGTACTGGATGACCATCAACGCGTTTGGCGTGGCCATCACCACGTTTGTCGGGCAGAATTTCGGCGCGCATCACTATGACCGCATGAAAAAAAGTATCCGCATTTGCCTTGGCATTGCCGCAGGCGTTACGGTGATGATGAGCACGGTCATGGTCATTGCCGGCCGTCCGCTGCTCTCCTTGTTTACCGACGATGCGCAGGTGCTGGACACGGGCTGCGCCATTGTCAATCTGATTGTGCCGACATACATCACCTACATCTGCATCGAGATTCTCTCGGGTGCTTTGCGCGGCACGGGCGATTCGCTTTTGCCCACCATCATGACGCTTACGGGCGTCTGTCTGCTGCGCGTGTTCTGGGTAGTGGCCATCGTGCCGGCGCATCACGAGCTGACGACGCTGTTGCTCAGTTATCCGATCACCTGGACGATCACTTCGGCGATGTTCCTCATCTACTACCTGCGGGGCAAGTGGCTTAAGCGCTGCATTGCGGCTCAGGAGCGGCAGGAGTAAGCACCATCTCTGCACAAAAGAACGCACGGGAACGCGGGGCGATGCACCATGAAACAGCGGCGCAATGCTGTGTTTCTTCTACCCATCCGGCGCAGGCTTATGGCGCTGACTGTGGCCTGCCTTTGTGGTGTGTATCTGACCTGCGTGATCATCATCCCGTGCGCTTTTTGTATATGTGGTTGTGCAGTGTTTGCCGGACTGGGGTTGGTGAGGCTATGCAAGCGTCAGAGTGCGCTTGCCTGTGCGTGTGCAGCGCTGCTTCTGTTTGGGCACACGCTGGCAGGCAGCGCGCTGCTTTTGCGGGATCTTCCGACGGAGCCAGGGGTATCGATTTCGGGAACGGTGAGCGCTATTGAGCAGAGCAATCAGGTCTATCTGACAGGCGTGACGATGGAGGACGGACAGACGTTGCAGCGTGCCGTGCTCGTCACCCTGATGGAGGAGGAGGGGGCGCCCCGAGAAGCTGTGCAGGTTGGACAGCAGATCAGCGGAACAGGCAGGCTCTTTGCCCAGCAGGAGCCGCGCAATCCGGGCGGCGTGAACCAGCGCATACAGGCACTTGAGCAGGGGTATGAGCTCTCGGGCTATATTCTGCCAGGTTGGACGGTGCATGGAAAGCCTGTCTTTTCGCCGGGAGAATGGCTGCGCACGGTGCGCGAAGATTTGTTGGCTCACATGGAACGCGTGTTTGGCGAGAGTGCGCCTCTGTTTCAGGGCATTTTGCTGGGTGAGCGCCAGAAGATGGATGCGGACGTGATCACGGCCATGCGGCTGACCGGTACGGTGCACATTCTGACAGTTTCCGGTATGCACCTGAGCCTGCTGGCTATGGCCGTTGCATGGGTTTTGCGCCGTTTGCCGATTGGACGATGGTTTCGCTTTGGAATGCAGATAGCGCTTCTGACCTTTTTTGCTTGTTTAACAGGCGGTGCGCCGGGCACGATTCGTGCATTGATCATGGCGACAATGCGTGCGCTGGCAGTGTGTAGAGGCCAGCGGTACGATCCGCTGACTTCTCTTTCCGCTGCTGCGCTCATCATGACGCTTGTCAATCCGCTGCGGACGTTGACGGCATCCTTCCAGTTTTCGTTTTTCGTCGTGCTGGGCATTTTGCTGCTGGCAAACGGGCTGCATGGGGTTCAAACGAAGCGCCTGGCCGTTGCCCGGCGCTTTCCGCGCTTGGTGTCTGCGCTTCAGGTCTGCGCCAGCGCACAGATTGCAGCTTTGCCCATGCAACTGCTGCTCTATGGTTATGTGCCGGTCTATGCGCTGCCGATGAACCTGATTACGGGTCTGCTCATGCCTGTGCTGATGGCCGGAGGCGTGTTTTGCACGGCAGTGGGAGCGCTTTGCCTGCCGCTAGGCAGAGGCTGTGCATGGGTATTCTCTGTTCCTGCGATGGTTTTTGAACACCTGAGCTTGTTTGTTTCCGAGCTCCCCGGCGGCATTTGCCGTCTTCCGTCGATATCGGGTCTTCTGCTTGCGCTTTTCGCAGTGACGATGGCATTGCTCAGCCCGGCGATCCGCTTTGGGCGCGGCCGTTATCGCGCATTCGTCGGGTGCCTGCTGCTTATGCTGATAGGATATCTGCCATGCCTGAATCCGGCGGCACGCTATGTGCAGCTGGACGTGGGACAGGGCGATGCGGCGGTGCTTCGCAAAGGCAGGCAAGCTCTGATGGTGGATGTTGGCCCGGAGGACAGCTATGATGCTCTGCGCTATGTTCGCCACGAGGGGTTGCTTGTCGATACGGTGATCCTGTCTCACCTGGATGAGGATCATATGGGCGGGCTTAGTGTGCTGCTTCAGTCGGAGGTGGACGTGGAGCGCATCGTTTTGGCTGATCCATTGGGTGAGAAACTCAGTGAAACAGCGCGTTCGGCGCTCGAGTTGGCGCAGCAGATGGATGTACCGGTGGAGATCGTTTCCGCAGGAGACAGCGTGATATGGGCGGATGTGCGTTTTGAAGTGCTTTCCCCAAAGGAGACGCTTAAGGGGTCTAACGAGCGTTCGCTGGTGTTGTATGCGGATTTTGAGGGGATGAGGGTGCTTTTGACAGGCGATTTGCCCATTGAATGCGAAATGGAGAGGCCACCTGAATGCGATGTGCTCAAGGTCGCCCATCATGGCAGCAAGAACGCAAGCAGTCTGACATTTCTTGAAAAAACCTCGCCGCAGATTGCGCTCATCAGTGTCGGTGCGGAGAATGGCTATGGCCACCCGACACAGCGCGTGCTTGACGATTTGCAGGCTGTCGGAGCCATCATATACCGGACGGATGAATGCGGCTGCATCACGCTGTGGCCGGGCACTAAGGGCATGCGGGTGCAGACGTGTTTGTGACAGGGGACATTAAATGCGGATAAGAGACATATACTCTCATCGCGGCGAAGTGTGCCGCGATGGGAGGGAGTCCATGAGACGCAGACAAGCCCAACAGGAAGAGGAACGCTCAAAAGTGCCGCGCCTGAGCGCCATCCGTGTGGGGGTGGAAGAGGTGCGGGGCGGCATGGTCGCTGCCAGGGCGCAGCAGGAGGACCCGTCCATGGCCGTGCTGGCGGCTTCCATTGCCCGCCATGGAATGCTTCAGCCTATTGTCGTGCGCCGGGATGGACAGGCCGGGCGGTATGTGCTGGTTTGTGGCGCGCGCAGGCTGCTGGCCTGCCGGATGCTGGGCCTCAAGCGGGTTGACGCACTGCTCTTTGAGGGCAGCGCACAGGCGGCGGCAGCTTGCTTTCTGGAGGAACATGCCACCCGCAAGCAGCCGCATTTTCTGGATGAGGCGCATGTCATTGAGCAGGCGGGCGCAGAGGACGTGCAATCCTGTTGTGTGCTTTCTGCTTGCGAGATTGTCAGGCGGATGCACATGATGGCGCTTGATGAAGAAACGCTTGCGCAAATCCGGCGCGGCGGTCTTTCCTTGGAGCAGGCAGAGCCGCTGCTTTCGGTGCCGGACGCAGCCAGGCGCAGGGAAGCGGCATCCATCATTGCGGAGCGTGGGTTGACGCCTCGGCAGGCCAGACGCTTGATTCTTCCGCCTGTATCCAGTCCATCTGCTGACGGAGAAGATGATGCGTGCAAAGGAACATCTGCCAGCAAGCGGCGTGCCATTCGGGAAGCGATGGAGGCTGCCGACGCCATTGCGCGACAGCTCAGTGCGCGCGGGATGGCGGCAACCGTGGCCATGCATTCCCAGGATCGCGGGGTGTGTATACAGATTTTTATGAAGAATCCTGAAACGCCCATGCAGGAAAAGGCCGCACACTGATCGAATAACCAGTTGGACGCAATCTGTGATGCATCCATGGTGCATCAGGTGGCCGCAGCCTTTAGGCTTTTGCGAAAAACCAATTTCCCGCGCATGGCAGGTGTAGCCCTTGCGCGGAAGCAGACAGATACCACGAGGAAGAAAAGGGGCATATGAGATGAGTTACATCATTTTGACGGATTCGTGCTCGGATCTGAATCCTGAAATCATAGCGCGTTTTGACCAGCTTGAAATTCTGCCCATGTCCTTTACCATCAAGGGCGTGACCAGTGCGGAATCGTTTGACAGCGATGAAAAGGCCAAGGACTACTATGACCGGCTGCGTGCGGGAGAGACCAGCACCACGGCGCAGGTTTCGCCGGGCGAGTTTTATGACACCTTCATGGCGCATGCCAAGAAGGGGGAAGCGGTGCTGGGACTGATCTTTTCTTCGGCGCTCTCGGGAACCTATGCTTCGGCGTGCATGGCGCGCGACATGGTGCTCGAGGAGCACCCGGAGGCCACCATCGAGCTGCTGGATACGCTCGGCGCAAGCGCGGGCGAGGGGCTGATGGTGTACGACGCCCTGATCAACCGTGAAAAGGGCATGAGCCTTGAGGAGAATGCGGCGACACTGCGCGAGCATGTGCAGACGTATGCGCACTGGTTCACGGTGGATGATCTGAACTTCCTCAAGCGTGGCGGCCGGTGTTCTCCGTCGGCAGCGTTCTTCGGCTCGATGCTCAAGGTCAAACCGGTGCTGCACGTCGATGCGCAGGGCAGGCTGATTCCCAGAAGCAAAGTGCGCGGGCGGCATCAGTCGCTCAAGGCGCTGGCAGCCAAGTTTGGCGAGCTGGGGGCAAGCCCGGATCAGACTGTCTTCATTAGCCATGGAGATTGCAAGGAAGATGCACAGCTCGTCAAGGACATGCTGGTCAGCCAGTATGGGTGCGATCCTGAGAAGATCATTCTAAGCGTCATCGGTCCGGTTATCGGCAGCCATTCCGGGCCGGGAACTGTGGCGCTGTTCTTCCGCGGAAGGGACAGGGGCTGATGCGGGAAGCCTTTATGCGTCAGGCCCTTTCTGAAGCCCGCATCGCGCTTGAGGCGGGCGAGGTGCCTGTCGGTGCGGTGATTGTCTGTGAAGGGCGCATCATTGCTGTGGCGCACAACGAGCGGGAAATGCGCCGAGATCCAACAGCGCACGCAGAGGTGCTCGCACTGCAGGCAGCAGCTAGGGCTTTGGGCAGGCGCAGGCTTTATGGGTGTACGCTGTATGTGACACTGGAGCCCTGTCCGATGTGCGCGGGGGCGATCCTCATGGCTGGTGTGGAGGAAGTCATCTTTGGCGCGTCAGACCCGCAGAAAGGCTGTGCAGGCAGCGTATATGCGTTGCCGGAAGATCCGGCGCTCGGTGGTTTTGTCCGGTGTATGGGCGGGCTGCTGGAAGAAGAATGCGCGCAGATGCTGAAAGCGTTTTTTGGCACCCGGCGGTGATGCACGTTGCGCACTGGTGGAACGCTCTGTATGCAGTGTC
>DVJV01000245.1 GCA_018716525.1 Candidatus Ventricola gallistercoris | reverse complement strand
ATATGTCAAAAGGAAATCAGGGAGGAAACATCAATGACCATCATCAGCAGCCAGCATTACATCAACTGGGAAACCGTTGAGGAGAAGATGGAGCAACTCAAGGGCAAGAGCAACATCACTATCCCCTGCGCCTATGTTGGCGAGATCGACGGCGAAGAGTATGCCATCCAGATTGATGGTCACCACACACTGGTCGCGGCGCGCGAACTTGGCATTGAAGTAGAGTTTGACGTCCATGAGGATGACGAAGGGCTTGAGGGTGAGGCTCTTCTGGATGCGCGATACATGGATGGAGACTACTACAATGTCGAGACAAGTGACCCTGCGAATGATATTTTTGACCTGGTGTGGTAAGCGCCAGGGGAAGGAGGAGAAAACATGACAAATCTTGAGATCGCGATGAAAATGCGCGGTATGCGACCGATAGAACTTGCGGAAGTGCTGGGCGTTGTCCGCCAGAACATCGGGGCGTACATACATGGGCAGAGGGCTTTGGGGCCGACGATGCTCCCGGTTGTGGCCGAAGCGCTGGGAGTGTCGCAAGCTTACCTGCGCGGCATCGCCGACCGCTTGCCGGTCTATGACTGGGAGAGCGGGAAAACGACGGCGTGCCCTATCATGTCCGAAACGGACATTGACGGCTACGGAAGTTATTATATTGTAGACCACCCGGAAATTGGATGGATGGCGGTAATCATGTCTGTCGGCATCCAGTTTACGCCGCGCGACTGGCAGGGAGCGCAGCCGCTGTCGGTGGAAGACATCGCCAGCACGGAGTGGGTAGACTACATGGGCAGGGAGGCCATCATGCTTGATGGACTGCCCAGGGTGCTTGCAGGATGAGCCCGCGGAGAGGGCGCATGATGGATGACCTTACGGGCAGGCGGTTTGGCCGGCTGGTCGCCCTCCGACCAACAGAACGCCGGGCAAGTGGGTCCGTAGTGTGGGGGTGCCAATGTGACTGCGGGCGGGCTGTTGAGGTTGCGGCGGCGTCGCTCAAAAATGGGAGCACAAAATCATGCGGCTGCATACGCGGCTGGGCAAACAGGCCCAGGGGCAAGGCTGAGGTCACGGTATGTAGGCGGCCACGGAAACTATTCGTGGACCTAACCGGCAAGAGGGTTGGCAAGCTGGTGGTGCTGCGTGCCACCAGCCGGAGAGTGGGCAAAAACGGAGATGTGCTCTGGGAGTGCCAGTGCGATTGTGGGAATGTGACTGAGGTAAGGACGAGCCTCCTGATTTCTGGCAGGACGCGTTCGTGCGGGTGTCTGCATACGGATAAACACTTGGTCAAGGATTTGACTGGGCAGAGGTTTGGGCGGCTCACCGTATTACGGGCTACTGATAAGCGTCATAACAATATGGTCGTGTGGGAGTGCAAATGCGACTGCGGCAGACTGACGGAGGCAACGACCCACGCGTTGATGAGCGGGGGTAAGCGCTCATGCGGGTGCCTGCGCAAGGAGAAGCGTGTGGAGGCGAAGCGCGTCTGCGAAATATGCGGGCAGAAATTTACGCCAAATGCGCCCACACAGCGCAAGTGCAAGGCCTGCAAAAATAAGGTGGTGCGCGCTTGCGAGCGGTGTGGTGCGCGGATCGTTGTTGACCGGCGCTGCAAGACGCGATACTGCTCCGCATGCGTTGAGGCGGCGAAAAAGGAAAATCTTGCCAAGCGGAGGGCAGTATGCAGCGTATGCGGGCGCGAATTTGTGCCGAACACTGCGGCACAGAAGAAGTGCCCGGAGTGCAGGGGCAAAATGCGGTCTGTATGCGAGGTGTGCGGTAAGGAGTACATCTCCAGCATGGGGGGCAAGAGCCGATACTGCCCTGAGTGCCGGGGAGCGGCCGGCGGGGCAAGCCGCACCGGGAAATACAGGGCGGCGACGGAGGCATTTGCCGCGATGCGCAGGGAGTACGCCCGAGAACACGCGGATGAGATGCGCGCGGGTGCTGCCAATGCGATGGAGGCGGCGCGAAAGTCGCCATTGTCGGGAGGATATGAGTCAAACGTATGCGCCAAAAACTGGGTGCTATGCGACCCAAGCGGCAATGAGCATCATGTGACCAACCTCAAGTTGTATGTGCGGGAGCACCCGGAGGCGTTCCCCAACCCGGCGAGCGCGTATTCGATGTTTGTCCGGCAGTCTGGGTGCCTGCGGGATGGCCTGCCGATGGAGCCGAAAACATGCTGCGGGGGATGGTATGTCGTGGATGCTCCGACGGTGCCGGAGGAAACGCGCCGGTACGTCGAGGAGCGGGAGAAGAAAAAAAGGGAGCGCGCGGAGTATATCGCTCGAAAAAAAGGGGATAAAAAAGAGTGAGCCGGGCGAATGCCCGGCTTTTGACTTGCATCCTGACTTGCATCTTTTGCAATTTTTAACCACGTTGGGCCTTGTTTGTCCAATATTCAGCGAATTGCGATTATAACAAGAGCCCCGAAAACTCAATGTTTTCAAGGCTTTTTGAGTGGTGGGGTTAGGAGGGCTCGAACCTCTGACCTTTACGATTGCGCTGTACAGCAACCACTACCAGCACGGGTTTGAACCAACAGAAGACGACCTGCACAACCTCGCAGCGCTGCCGGAGGGCGCGGCGCTGTACATCGTCCGCGGCCATCGCTGCGTGCGGTGGCGGGGCGGCAAGTAGAACAAGGCAAGCAAGACCGACGAGGCGCGGCGGAACCGCGCCCCTTTCTTATGCTAAATTCTAAGTTTATAATATTAAACAATAGTGCAACTTTTGTGCAACTTTGTTTTCGTGGAAATAGAAAGCAATGGCGGAAAAAACCCAATAAAACATGGCTTTTTACAGAAGAGATTGCATGCAAATTTAAAATGGGGTTCAAGAGGCCGGAGGTTCAAATCCTCTCACCCAGACCAGTATAAAACCCTGAAATCGCTTGATTTCAGGGTTTTTTGTGCTTTTAGCCTCTCAGACAGCCTCAAAACAGGAAAACACAGCAAACATACGTCCCGCCGTCCGATCCGCGGGCATTTCTTCGTTCATAAAACTTTCCGATGGAAATTTCCGCGGGACTGTGATACAATAAACACGCGGTTTCGCGCATACAAATGCTTTTATCCCGCTCTTACGCCCCACTCAAAGGAGGTCATCTCATGTTGTCCACAGGCATCCAGGCCCCGTCCTTTGCCCTGCCCGATCAGAACGGCAGGACGCACACGCTGGAAGAATACCGCGGCCAAAAGGTCGTGCTCTATTTCTACCCGAAGGACAATACCCCCGGTTGCACCAAACAGGCCTGCGCATTCGGCGAACTCTATCCGCAGTTCACGGAAAAGGGCGCGGTGGTGCTGGGCGTGAGCAAGGACAGCGTCGCCTCGCACAAGAAGTTCGCGGAAAAGTACGGCCTGCCCTTTCCGCTGCTCTCCGACGAAGGGCTGGAAGCCATCCGGGCTTACGGCGTCTGGCAGGAAAAGAACATGTACGGCAAAAAGACCATGGGCGTGGTGCGCACCACCTACCTCATCGATGAAAACGGCGTCATCGTCCGCGCCTTTTCCAAGGTCAAGGCGGAAGAAAACCCCCAGCAGATGCTGGACACGCTCTAAGGAGGCGCCCATGCGCGAAAAACACGAAAAGACCAACGCCATGCGCGCGCTGGATCGCGTCAAGGCCGACTATGCCACCCATAGCTACGGCGACGGCGAGGCCGTCAGCGGCGTGGAGGTGGCGCACATGCTGGGGCAGGATGAGCGCCGCGTGTTCAAAACGCTGGTGACCGAGGGCAAAAGCCGCGCCCACTACGTGTTCATGGTGCCGGTCGCGGAGGAACTCGATCTCAAAAAAGCCGCCGCCTGCGTGGACGAAAAGGCGCTTTCCATGCTCAAGTCCAAGGAACTCTTGCCCCTTACCGGCTATGTGCACGGCGGCTGTTCGCCCATTGGCATGAAAAAGCCGTTCCGCACCGTGGCGCACGAAACGGCAAAGGACTTCGACACCATACTCTTCAGCGCCGGCAGGATCGGCCTGCAGATCGAAACGAGTCTTGCAAACCTGCAAAAGGCCGTGCCCGTCGAGCTGGCGGACATCATCGTATCGTAAAGCGCGGCGCGCTCAATCCCACAGCCGGGGCGTGAAGTTGCCGATGGCGGTGGGGGAGGGCGCGCCGCTTTCCATGTTCTGCGGCCCCGGGGCGAGCAGCAAAAAGCCGTCCTCGCTAAAACGGTCCTTCTCCCCGCGCGCGAAGCCTTCTTCCACGCACACGCGCACCACTTCGCCCGTCACCATCGCCGCCACGCCCGCGCCGCTCAGGTCGCGCGCTTCCAGCAGGCGGCACTCCATGGTGAGAAAACTCTCGCGGATGGCCGGGGCGTTTATCTCCTCGCAAGGCTCGTGCGTAAGCCCCGCGGCGGCAAATTCGTCCGTATCGTCGCCGTTTTCACGAATGGCGCGCATCATCGCCTCGTAGTGCTTCAAGGAAAGAAAATTGATGCAGAAACATCCGTCGCGCACTATGTTCCTGTAGGTATGCGTGTGCTGGTAGAGGTTGCCCATGACGGCGAAAAAGGCCGTGCGGTCGCCGTGGAAGCACGTCCAGGCGTGCGGACAGAGGTTGGGCAGGCCGTTTTCCTTCCACGTCGTAATGGCGAACAGCGCCTGCGGCACCGCGGCGCACAGTTCCAGGTGGGAAAACAGGTCGAATTCTTCGGGATAGGCGGGCCGAAAGTGCGCCGGCCGTTGCTTTCCGACAGAGATCTTCATGTGAGCCTCCAAAAACAGCACGGCTGCCCACGCAAAGGGCAGCCGCGCAAAATTCAGCAAATTTTCAAAAGCATCGTGTGCGCCTCGTCCATCTCCACCACCAGCAGCTTTTGCTTTTCCAGCGCCTTCATCACGTCGCTGAAGCGCTTGAAGCCGATCTGCTTTTCGTCGAAGTCCGGATAATCGGCCTGTATGGTGGCCTTGAGAATGGAGGGGTTGACGCGGTCGAAGCCGTCGTTCTTGAAGCGTTCCAGCGCTTGCGTGAACGCCGGCAGCCAGTTGTTCTTGTCCAAC
>DVJV01000244.1 GCA_018716525.1 Candidatus Ventricola gallistercoris | reverse complement strand
AAAAGCTGGCTGCCGAAACACAATATGCGGCAAAGGAGATATTTGAGCGCCTAAACCCCGGATTCTGGTTGGTGGAGCAGCCGGAGATCAAGGTAAGCGACTATGTGCCCGGCGCGTATATCTACGCCCGGATGCGGCGAAAGGAGTGAAAGACTTGCGCAGGGAGAGCTTGCCAGCGCCGGCGGAATCGGTGGAACAGCAATATCTTTTTCAGTGGGCGCGGATGCAGGCGGGACGCTGGCCGGAATTAGAAATGCTTTATCATGTACCCAATGAGGGCAAAAGGAACCCGGCGGCAGGTGCGAGGCTCGTGGCGGAGGGGCTCAAAAGAGGCGTCCCCGATATTTGCCTGCCAGTGGCGCGTGGCGGATGTCATGGGCTTTACATCGAACTCAAGCGCGAGCGCGGTGGAGTTGTGTCGCGGGAACAGGAACGATGGATCAGAGCGCTTGCGCAGGAGGGGTACTGCGCCGCTGTATGCCGCGGCTGGGAGGCGGCTGCCAAGCTGATCCTAAGATACCTTGCAGGCGAGATCGGGCCTGACGCATGCGGCGAAGAAAGGGCCGGGGAACGAGGTTGAGAAGGAGGATGCAGGATGAATAACGTTGATCTCATCTATCGATCGGTGGCGGAAGATGCCCTGACCATGCTCGGCGCGCAACTTCCAGAGTCAAAAACGAAAGCGGTTGCGCGTTGCGTTATGGAGATACACCAGCTTCCGTCTGCCGACGCGCTGCCTGTTCGATATGCGGAGTGGATCTATGATCCGGCCGACATTGGTGG
Organism: Candidatus Ventricola gallistercoris; assembly: GCA_018716525.1. Classification (GTDB taxonomy): domain Bacteria; phylum Bacillota; class Clostridia; order Christensenellales; family Aristaeellaceae; genus Ventricola; species Ventricola gallistercoris. The sequence goes on along the minus strand of DVJV01000244.1, from coordinate 9,368 downwards.
GTATGCCTGCAGCGAGTGCAGAACGAGGAATGAAAACATGCCGAGCATACGTGTGTCACGCAAGGTACTGGAAGAGCTTGCGGGTACGAAATACTGCCCGGAGTGTGGAGCGAAGATGATCTGGTAGCAAGCTCTGGTAGCAAACAACACGTAGAGAGGGTGACGATATGTCCATGAGAAAATACCTCCGAGATTTTGCGAAAATGAACGCGAGCGTACAAGCACATGCGCATAGCGAACGGCAAAAGGCGGCGAGGGAATATCTCAGTCAGCTCACGCGGAAGAACGCACGCATACAGGCTCTGATGGAACAACAGCAGCACTATCGAGAGACTGCAGAGCGCATCACGCGCGGATACAGCAAAGCACCATCAGCGTCATCGCACAGAGCCGGGTCAGTAATCGAAGAGTGCGTCGCGGGCATTGATGAGGTCGAACGCGAGATCAAGCAGCGCATTGAAGAATATACGGAACTGACCAGAGAGATCGAGGCGGCGATCGCGCGCATCCCCGATGACAGGTATCGAGACATCCTGCGGTGGCGATACGTGAACGGTTGGAAGTGGGAACGGATCGCCAAGGAGATGAACTACTCGGACATGAAGTGGCTATGGAATCTGCATAGGAGAGCGCTGGAAGCATTGGAAGTTCCCCCATTGAAACACGACTAAAAAGCGTGCTACAATGCAGCATAGAGAGATCGCAGGCAGGCGATCTCTTTTTATGTGGACGTGGCGAGGTGAACATGGCAAACAAAGCGATGCGGCCATGCGCTGCGCCGGGCTGTACTACCCTGACGATCGGCACGTATTGCCAGAGGCACAAAAAAGCGCTGGAGAGACACCCGGTTGCCTATCGCGCCTTGTACACCGACAAAGTCTATCGTGCTGCGCGGAAAGTGTTCATGGCGGAGCATCCTTTCTGCGCCGTTTGCGGAGCGCCGGCGACAGACCTTGACCATATCAGGCCGCATAAAGGAGACAAGGAGCTGTTCTGGGATCCGGCCAACTGGCAGGCGCTGTGTGCAAGCTGTCATAGCCGCAAAACCGCGAAGGAGGACGGGGGATACGGCAACAGGCGGCGGCCGGCCAGGGGATGACGGGGGCATACCCCCCCCAAGAGGAAAGTTTTGGAGCCTCCCGCTGTAAACCGTGCGGCCCTCAAATTTTTGAAAATTTCCCCGATGAAGGCTGCACAGGCGCGCATGCGCGTGCGCGCGCGGATATGGAAGGGATGGGGAAACAAATTTTGCCTTGAAGAGGGCCCGAGGGGTTCTTCTGATCGGTCGAAGGAGGTGCGATCAGAATGGCTACGCCGGTCAAAAAGGCCGAAAATATGAAAAAGCACATGACCATAGCGGAGCGCGAGAAACGCGAGCAGGCGGAGCAGGAACTTGAACGCAGGTTCGTGCGCCTGATCGCGCCGAAGCGGGTGAAAGAGGATCCGGCGGCAAACGCATACTGGAAATCCACGATCGCGCGCATGAAGGGATTGACGCTGCTCGATAACGTGGATACGGATCTGCTGGCGAGCTACTGCCTGGCGAGGGCGCGGGAAGATGCGCTGCGGGATGACTATGAGCAACTGCGCGAAAAGACCGAGAAAACCATCGACCGAACGCTCAAACGAGTGCTTGAAGGCTACTATGAGGACAACGAATATCCGGCGAAGGTGATCCGCGCGTTGGTGACGGATGAGATGACGCTGCTAAAGACGTTGCAGGCCCAAGAGCGTTTGGTGATCGCTTACCAGAAGGAACTTGGCCTCACGCCGAACGGCCGCCAGAGGCTGGCCAAGCAGCGCGCCACCGAGCGTCCAGTGACGGAGGAGGATGAATTGTATGGCTGACTGGGCGGCCGGGGGCGAAAACGATGTATAGCCCGGAAGAACTGCGCGCTCTGGCGGAAGAACACCCGGTCACGGAATATGCGCGCAGAGTCGTTTCGGGGGCTTTTCCGGGACAGGTGTGCAAATGGGAGATCCTTGCCTGCACGCGCCATCTCGATGATCTCAAACGTTCGGGAACAGCGGAGTTTCCGTATGTGTTCGATGTTACGCGCGCGAATCGGATATACAAGCACTTTAGCCTGATACCACGGCTAGATGTGCCAGAGCAGCACATCGAGCTGGAGGACTGGCAAAAATTCGACCTTGGTTGCCTGATGGGTTGGGTACACAAAGATACCGGCAGGCGGCGTTTCCGCCTAGGCTATACGCGCATCGCCCGTGGCCACGCCAAGACCACGCTGGCGGCGGGGCTGGCGAACTACTTTATGCTTGGCGACGCCATGTATCCGCCGGGTCAGCCCGAGTACGCGCAGTTTGAGATGCAGCCGCAGATCAACATCGTGGCCGTGGATCGGGCGCAGGGCAATATTGCCCGAGGGGACATCGCGGACATGGCCAGGGCGACGCCGGCTTTCCTGAAGCGTTTGTCTGTGAAAAACACCTACATACGCCACAAGGTTCGCGGCGGGTCGGTAGAAGTTTTCTCGCGCGACACGAACAACAAGGACGGCGGCCGCCCTTCCCTCATCATCACCGAAGAATGGCACGCGCACGTCAACAGCAAGGTGCATGACGTGGCAGTGTCGGGAAAGGGCAAAAAGCGCCAGTGCCTTGAGTATATCATCACCACCGCGGGTGCGGATGCGGAAAACAAGCCCTGCTACCGCGACGATTGCCAATACAAGCAGGTGTTGGAGGGGAATCTCCGGCAGGATGATGTTTTCGTAATGATCCGCGAGATCGACGACGATGACGATCCCCATAATAAGGCATGTTGGGCGAAGGCGAATCCGTTTTTCCGCAGCAACGGCGATTATGCCCGTGCGCTGCGCGAGGAAGTTGAAAGCCAGTACGCAGACGCATACGGCATGAACAACGAAAACAAGATCCGTGAATTTCTCATCAAGCGCATGAACCGCTGGCAGGCCGACAGTCAGGCGCGTTATATGTCCATGCAGATGATGGAGAAATGGCGCGCACTGGCGGTGCCGGCCGAAGAGTTTGCCGCGCTGGTGCATGGCAGAGAGCGCTACTTGGGCGCCGACCTGTCCAAGAAGATCGACCTGACTGCCACCGGCAGTGTTTGGCCGCTTGCGGATGGGCGCTTCGCCGTAGACGCGCATGGCTATCTGCCCGAGGAAGGCGTGACCGCGCACGAACGCAGTGATCGCGTGCCGTATCGCGCCTGGATACGGGATGGCTGGGCGACGGCCACGCCGGGCAGCGTAACGGACTATCACGCCATCTTGGAAGATGTGCAGCGCATGGATGCGACGGCATGCCCGGTGAAGGAATTTGACTTCGACCCATATCAGGCGACGCATCTCGCGCAGGATCTTGCCGCATATTGGACAGACCTTTACGGTGATGCGGCGGCACAGGAAATGGTGGTGGAGATCCGGCAGGGCGTGCAGACGCTCTCGGAGCCGACAAAGCTGTTCCGCGAACTGGTGATGCAGGGCAGGATCGTGCATCGGGGCAACCCGCTGCTTACATGGTGCTTGGCAAACGCAGTGGAGGTTTCCGACGACAACGGCAATATAAAACTCAGCAAAAAGAACCTGATGGCCAACATGCGCATCGACGCTATCGCGGCGGTGCTCAATGCCTTCGTGCGCGCCTCGCAGCGGCAGGAGATGGACATCAACGCGGTCATCGGCGCGGAAGACTGGGGGTTTTAGACGATGAAGAGTCCATTGGCTTTCCTGCGCAGGCGGCGGAGCGAGGAAGGAGGCGTGCAGATCCTGACGCTGGACGAATTGCTCAAGCGCTGGGAAGAAAGCGAAGACAACGCCGCGCGCGGCCCGTCCTCCGCGCTCACATCCAGCCCAGTGGCGGCGGCGCACCGCATCCTCACCAACGCGATGGCGTGTATGCCGGTAGATCTGTATCGCAAAGATGGATCGCGCCGTGAGAGTGTAGAGAAACATCCGAGCCTATATGCCCTTACGGTGCGGGCGAACGAAAACATGTCGCCCTATACCTTCAAAAAGGTCATGGAAAGCAAATGCTTTTGGTACGGCGAGGCATTTGCTTACATCGACCGCAGCGGGCCTTTGATGCGGCTGATCCCATTGCCGGACGCGCACCAAATGTACGAGGATGAGCAAGGCGGGCGCTGGTACAGTTTTACTGCGGAGACGAAGGAACTGGACTTGACGCGCAAATTCCACGAGGACGAACTTCTGCACCTGCGCTTTGAGACGGGTAACGGGCGTTACGGCATCGGCATACTGCAAATGGCGCGCGACGCCATCCGCACAGACCTTCTTTCGCAGAAGTACGCCGGAAAATTCTACAAGCAGGGCGCGCGGCCCAGCGGTATCATCGAAGTGCCGACAAAACTGGATCAGGCAAACAAGGACAAGGTGCGCGCCAGCTTCGAACGCATGGTCGGCGGCATGGATGGCGCTTTCCGCGTGGCTGTCATGGACTTGGGTATGAAATACACACAACTAGGCATTTCGCAACGGGACGCGCAGTTTATCGAGAGCCGCCAGTTTACCGTGGAGGAAGTCGCCCGCTTTACAGGTGTGCCGGAACACAAGCTGCAATCCGGCAAGCAGAGCTACGAGAGCAATCAGGCGCAGGCCATCGAGTATGTGCAAGGCACACTGTTGCCGCGGGCCGTGCAATGGGAAGAAGAGATGCGCTATAAGCTGCTGCTGCCCAGGGAGCGGCAGAGCCTGTATTACAAATTCAATCTAGCTTCGGCCATGCGCGGCGATGACCAGAGCCGAAGCACGTACTTCCAGCGAATGATCGCATCGGCCATGATGACGCCGAACGAAGGCCGCGCGCTGGAGGACATGAACGACTTGGAAGGCGGCGACGAGCTGCTGGTGACGAAGAACCTGACCACGCTCAAGGTGCTGGTCGCAGGAGGTGACGAAAATGGCGGAAATTGATATTCGCGGCGTTATCGCATCGAACGACGACGCCTGGATATACCGCTGGTTCGGCTATGAAGCCACGAGCCCGGCGGATGTAACGCGCGTTTTGCAGGAAGCCGGTGGTGAGGAGGTGGTCGTGCGGATCAACAGTTATGGCGGCGACGTGTGGAGCGCTTCGGAGATCTACACGTCGCTGCGCGCGTATACGGGCCCCATCATTACGGTTGTGACCGGCCTGGCGGCGAGCGCGGCAAGTGTGATCCTGATGGCAGGCAAGCCCGTGCGGGCGTCTCCCACAGCGGAGATCATGATCCACAACCCATCCATGCAGGCAGAAGGCGACTACCGGGAAATGGAGCGTGCGCGCAAAGAACTCATCAACACGCGCAACGCCATTCTCAATGCCTATGAGCTGAAGACGGGCCTCACGCGCTCGACGCTGCGGCAGATGATGGATCGGCCTGCCTGGATGACAGCCCAGACGGCCAAGCGGCGCGGCTTCATCGACGAAGTGCTGTTTGCGGGGGACGGCGATTTGGAGGTGGAGGAAAGCGAGGACGCGGAGGCCGAAGGCTACGAAAGCTCTTCTGCCCGTGCCGCTGCTTTGCAGATCCCGAGCGCTGCTATTCTGCGTGCGGAAAAGCGCGTGTGGGACGAACTGTCGCCGTGTGCGGCGAGCATTGCCGAGGCGCGGAGGCACAGGACGTGTGTACGGATCGACGATACGGGCTCGGCGAAGTGGCACAGCATCGAAAATGCGATCATCAGCCCTTTGATGCAGGGCATGAGCGATGGGGCGTTGATCGAAACCTCTGGCATGCCGATCGAGGACAAGCGGCCAGAGAAGGAAACTAAAACTGAAACAGGCGGGGAAACGCCTGATCAGGAGGAAAAGAGACTTTTGCGCGAGCGCATAAGAACGCTTGGCGCGTGAGAAACGGAGGTAGGATAATGGGAATTATTGAGAGGATCAACACGTTGCGCGAGGAGCGCCGCACGCTGCTTACGGAGGCGGATGCCTGCGAAGATATGGATCGCCTGCACGCGATCCGCGACCGCCTCAACGCCATCAACAGCCAGATGGACGACATGGAGGCCCTGCGCGACCAGATGGCGGAAGGCGCGCGTCCCATGCAGGCCGCGCCGGAAAACGCCGCGCCCGCGCAGCCGACCCTGGGCGAACAGCTCCAGCAGGTGGCGGCGGTGGAACTGCGCCGCCGTGGTGCGCGCATTCCCGGCGTGGAAGTGCGCGTGAATCCGCGTGCGAACACGGCCAGCGGCCAGAACGAAACAGACGGCGACGATGGCGGCTATCTTCTGTCCCCGACGGTGACGACGGCGCTTTTGCAGAGCGTGCGCGAAAGCAGCTTCTTCCTGCCGCGCGTGCGGCATCTGTCCGTGGGGCCGGACAGCAACAGCCTGGATATGCCCTACTGGCCGGACAAGGACAGGAGCAACAGCAACCGCTACGGCGGCGTAAAGGCGTACTGGATGAACGAGGCCGACCAGTACACGGCCACCCAGACCAAGTTTGCCACCCGCAGTATGAAGCTGACCAAGCTGGGCGCGCTGGGCTACGCCACCGAGGAGATCCTGCGCGACAGCCGCTTCCTTGAAAGCATCATGATGGACGCTTTCAACAACGCCATGACGTGGGAGGTGGACGAAGCCATCCTGTTTGGCGCGGGCACGGTATCTGGCAACGCCGCGCAGCCCCTGGGCATGCTCAACGGCACGTCCAGCACCGGCAATGCGGCGCTGATCACCGTGGCCAAGGAAACGAGCCAGGCGGCGGCTACGGTGAACATGCAGAACATCCTCAAGATGTGGAACCGCATGGATCCGGCGAGCCGTTCGCGGGCCATCTGGCTGATCAACCCGGACATCGAACTCCAGCTCATCCAGATGACCATGCAGACCGGCACCATCTCTTCCGCCGGTGAAAGCGCTGTGGAGAAGGTTTCCGGCACATTCGGCGTGCCGGTGTACATGCCGCCGAACGGCCTTGCGTCTGCGCCCTACGGCACCTTGCTGGGCCGCCCGGTAGTGCCCAACGAGCATATGGCTGCCGCCGGCAGCTTGGGCGACATCGCCTTCGTCGATCCCAGCGAATACTTCTGGATCGAGCGCGACGGCATCCGGCAGACCACGAGCGTGCATGTGCGCTTCGAGTACGACGAAATGGCGTTCAAGTTTACCTATCGCTGCAACGGCATGCCGTCTTGGTACAGCGTGGGCACGCCGGCCAAAGGCACGACGACGCGCAGTCCGTATGTGGCGCTGGCGGCGCGCAGCTAAAGCAGAGCGGAGGAAGGGGGATAGTCCATGGCGATCTTTGACAATGTGACCGACCTTGCGGATATGTTGCGCATCGAAAGCGAGACGGACTATCCCCATATTGCCGGACTGCTCAAACCGGCGGCGGAGCGCGTCTTGCGTGAAGCTGTCGGCGTGGATTGGATCGCGCAGCACGAAGATGACGAAGCCGTACAGGCCGCCGCCTGTGTGCTGGTAGCAGGATGGTTTCTTTGCCCGGAGGCCACCGGCGAAATAACTCCGGGCGCAAACTTCCTGATTTCACAGCTTCAGGCGCGCGCGCTGGAAGGAGATGACGCGGATGGCGAGGATGGTTGAAAGCGCGGGCGAGCTGAACCGGCGCATCCGCATCATGCAGATCACATCGACACAGGACGCCTGGGGCGCGCCCGAGGATGTGGCGACTGAGGTATGCAAATGCTGGGCAGCCGTGCGCGACGCCAGTTATCGGGCGAACGAATCCTTTTCCGCCGCCGCGGGGCGCACAGTGGAGGTGGTAAATTTCATCATACGCCATGTGGTTGCAGAGCGCTACGGTGTGCGGCCTGGGATGTATGTGGACTACGATAATAAGCGCCACAAGATCATCGGTCTGTACAACGGCGAACACGGGCGTGATTTCGTAACACTCAACACGGAGCAAGTGCAGGAGGTGAGCGGATGACGGCAAACCCATTTGCGGCATTGTCGGGAACGGGCATCTCGTGCCACCTTGGGGCTTGGAGGGAATCCGCGACCGAGAAAAAACCGCCCGAGGAATATATCGTGTATACGCTGATGCGCACCGAGGACGCGCATGCAGACGATACGCTGACGGATTACGCGGTGTACGCTTACCTCAACATGTGGAGCGTTGAAAACCCCATCGATACCGCCGCTAAAGTGCGCGCGGCCATGCGCGCCGCCGGCTGGGAGATGGAGGACGAGCGCGTGGAGTACGAAGAGGACGCCAAGCGCTTCCGAACATCCTGGACGTGGAAGGGGTGGGAAAGTGGCTGACGGCGTTGGGTGGCAGGTCGAGGGCATGACCGAACTCGTGAACGACATCCAGCGCATGGCGCAGGAATTGTCGGATGCGGAGGGCGGGAACTTCCGCAAAACGGCAACGGAGGCACTCACCGAAGCCGCGCAGCCGGTGCTTGAAAAGGCAAAGGTGTTCGTACCCGTAAAGACTGGAACGCTGAAGAGGACACTGCGCACGGGGAAGGTCGTAAAACGGCCGGAGAAAGCAGGCGGAGGATACCGCATCGACATCGGCAAATTCAAGGGCGAAAATGGCGATGAGGATGGATTCTACGCGTCGTTCGTGGAATTTGGTCACGGCGGCCCGCATGGGCCAGCCGCGCCACATCCGTTTTTGCAACCTGCGTTCGACGCAAAGCGGGAAGAAGCGAACCAGATCATCAAAAGCAAGCTCTCCGAGGCCCTTGACCGGGCGCTTGGAAAATAGGACGGCCCGCAGCAATGGCGGGGGAAAGAGAGGAACGCATGAAAAGTGTGATCGGCCTGAAGAATGTGGTCATCGCGCAGTTGCTCACCGACACGGACGAAGAAACTACATACGACACCCCGGAAGCCGTTGAGGGCGCGATTGACATGAGCATCACGCCCAACAACGCCGACCCGGACGTACAGTATGCGGATGACATCGAGTTTGACGTCATCCAGCCCGACCCGGAAGTCACGGTCGCGTTGGAGATGACGCAGCTCCCGCTTGACATCCGCGCAGGCATTGAAGGCGCAAAGCTGGACGACAAGGGCGTAATGGTGCAGTCCGCGAATGATACGCCGCCCTACTACGCCATCGGTGCGAAAGCGGAGCTGCGCGCGGGTGGTTTCCGCTACATTTGGCTGCTCAAATGCCGCGCCACGCCGATGACGGAGCAGTACCATACCAAGGAGGGCGCCACCATCACCCGCCAGACGGGACAGGTGGAATTTACCGCCATCAAGCGCACCAGCGACGGTCACTGGAAGTACACTGCCGATGAGGGACAGAACGGCTTTGACGCTACGGCGGCGGCCTCCTTCCTGAGTTCGGTGTATACGCCTACGTTTACATCGGGCGGCAGCGAAGAGCCTTGACGATGAAGCGCGGCTCGGGTATCTCTCCGAGCCGCGCTTCATCGTCAAGACTCTTCGCTGCCGCCC
>DVJV01000243.1 GCA_018716525.1 Candidatus Ventricola gallistercoris | reverse complement strand
CTTCTGGGCATCCTTGCCCTCCAGCCTGACGACGCTGCGGGACATCGCCACCGGCACGATCCGGTGTACGCCCAGCTCTGTGCTTTTTTGGACGATCCACTCCATTTTGTCCGCCTTGGGCAGGCCCTGGTAGAGCGTCACACGCGTCGCCGCTTCCGTGCCCGGCAGTTCGCGCTGCACGCGCAGGCGCACCCGGCCGCCGTCTGCATCCTCGATGCGCGCCAGATAGCGCGCCGGTGCGCAGACCAGCTCCACCTCGTCGCCCACGCTCAGCCTGAGCACCCGAAGCGCGTGCTGCGCGTCCTCTTCGCCCAGGTAGGCGACACCTTCCTGCACGCCCGAATCATCGGCAAAAAAGCGATGCATCTGTCTTCACCTGCCCCATGTCTCAAAGCCGGGCTGCCAGGCAGACCCACTCGCCCTTTTCAAGCCGGTTGATCACCGTGTAGCCTGCCGCGGCCAGCGCGCGCTGCACGTCTTCCTCGCGCTCGCGAATGATGCCCGAGCAGATGAACACGCCACCCTCAAGCAGGTGCTTTTTCGCTGGGCCGCACAAAAAGCAGATGACATCCGCGATGATGTTGGCCACGATCACATCCGCCTGCTCCTCCCGGCGCTCCAGCAGATCCCCATGCGCCACGCGCACGGTGGCAGAAAGCCCGTTCTTCTCGGTGTTCTCCCGGGCCACCTTGACGGCCAGCTCATCCAGATCGATGGCCAGCACATCGCCTGCGCCCAGCTTGGCCGCCGCAAGCGCCAGAATGCCGCTGCCGCAGCCCACGTCGATCACCCGGCAGCCGGGCTTCACATAGCGCTCGAGCTGCTCCATACACATGAACGTCGTCTCGTGCGTGCCCGTGCCAAACGCCATGCCCGGATCAAGCTCCAGCACCAGGTCGCCTTCCTCTGGCGTATACGCCTCCCAGCTCGGCTTGATGACCAAATGCTCCCCCGCGCGGAACGGCTTGTAATACTTCTTCCAGTTCTCGGCCCAGTCCTGCTCGCGCACCTGCTTGGTCTCGATCTTTAGGCTGCCCATGTCAAAGCCCATATCCATCCTGCCGATCTCGCGCAGCTTCTGGGCAACCAGGTGCAGCGTCTCCCCGGCGCTCACGCCCTGCTCGAAGTAAGCCTTGACGAGCACATCTTCGCTCATGTGGCGAAGTACGTCTTCATCGATCATGTCCCACATGCCGTCGGACTTCTTGCTGGAGGTCACGTCATACCGGTCCTCAATCGACGTGCCGACAGCGCCCGCATTCATCAGCACCTCGCTGACGATATCCGCGCCCATGGTCGTGGTGTGCACCACGGCTTCCATCCAATCCATGCGAACCTCTTTTCCGCCCAACAGGCGTATCTTTCTGCGTTTCCAACGCGAAACAATAAAAAAACTTGAACAAGAATAAATTCTCATTCAAGTTTCGAAATCCTTTATTTTTTGTCGAATTTCTCTCTGAACCGCTCGGCGTTCTCCCGGATGTAGCTGCGCACCTGGTCCCCGAAGCTCTTGCGGCGCTCATACTCGCGGCCGTTGAGCGAATCCTCGAACTGGCGCAGCAGATCTTTCTGCTTTTCGCCCAGGTGACGCGGCACCTCCACGTGCGCGGTGAAGAACAAATCGCCCCTGCCCGTGCCGCGCAGCTGCTGGATGCCCTGCCCGCGGATGCGGAAGGACGTGCCCTCCTGCGTGCCCGCCGGGATGTTGAATTTGGTCGTGCCTTCGAGCGTCGGCACGTCGATGTCGCCACCGAGCGCCGCCTGGGTGAAGGACACCGGCACATCGCAATACAGGTCGTAGCGGTCGCGCTTGAAGATCCGGTGCGGCCGTACGGTGCAGGTGATGTACAGGTCGCCGGACGGCCCGCCATTGCGGCCGGGTTCGCCCTCGCCGGGGATGGTCTTGAAGTTCTGCCCATCGTCCACGCCGGCCGGCACGTTGAGCGTCACCGTGCGCGTCACGCGCATGAATCCGCTGCCCGAGCACTTGGCGCACCGGTCCTTGATCGTCTTGCCCTTGCCGCCGCACGTGGGGCACGTGCGCATGGTCTGCATCTGCCCAAAGGGCGAATTCATCGTCACGCGCTGCTGGCCCGTGCCCTTACAGGTCGGGCAGGTCTGCGGCTGCGTGCCGGGCTTGGCGCCCGAACCGCCGCACACATCGCACACGGCATTGCGCTGGAACTTGAACTCCTTGCGGCAGCCAAAGGCCGCCTCTTCAAAGGACAGCGTCAGGTTATACTGCAAGTCGCTGCCGCGCTGGGGCGCATTCTGCCGCGCACCCGCGCTGCGGCCGCCAAACCCGCCGCCGGTGAACATGTCGAATATATCCTCAAAGCCACCGAAGCCGCCAAAGCCGCCCGTTCCACCGCCGCCCATGTGCGGCTCTTCAAAGCCAAACTGATCGTACCGCGCACGCTTCTGCGGATCGGAGAGCACCTCGTAGGCCTCGTTGACCTCCTTGAAGCGCGCTTCGGCTTCCTTGTCGTCCGGGTGAAGGTCCGGGTGGCTGGCCTTGGCTGCCTTGCGGTAAGCCTTCTTGATCTCATCGTCCGAGGCGCCCTTAGCTACGCCCAGCACCTCATAGTAATCCCTTTTGTTTGCCACAGCAGTCACCGCCTATCTCCTCACACGCGCGATGCCGCCGCCACAAAGTGACGGCGGCCGCGCCCATCAGGGTAATTATTCAATCTCCGTTTGATGATCCCGCCCGATTAGTGGACGTCGTAGTCCGCATCGGAAGCGCCATCGGAGCTGGCGTCCTGCGCGCCCGCCTGATAGCCGCCCGCCTGCTGGGCGTTGGGGTCCTGCGCCTGCTGCTGCTGATATATCTTGCCGAACACCGCGTACACCTTCTGGGTGAAGGCATCCATGGCGGACTTGATCTGCGCGGCGTCGTTGCTCTCGCGCACCTTCTTGAACTCAGCCAGCTCGTTTTCCACGGTCGCCTTGTCCTCGGCGCTCAGCTTGTCGCCCAGCTCCTTGAGCTGCTTGTCGACCTCAAAGATCATGCTGTCCGCACGGTTGAGGGTCTCGACCTCTTCCTTGCGCTTCTTATCCTCCTCGGCGTACTGCTCGGCTTCCTTGACGCGCTGCTTGATCTCGTCCTCGGACAGATTCGTGCTGGAGGTGATGGTCACCTTCTGCTCGTTGCCCGTGCCCAGATCCTTCGCGGACACGTTCACGATGCCGTTGCGGTCGATGTTGAACGTAACCTCAATCTGCGGCACGCCGCGCGGCGCCGGCGCAATGCCGGTGAGCTGGAAGCGGCCGAGCGTCTTGTTGCCCGCGGCCATCTCGCGCTCGCCCTGCAGGACGTGCACCTCGACAGAGGTCTGGCCGTCCGCTGCGGTGGAGAAGATCTGGCTCTTGGTGCACGGAATGGTCGTGTTGCGGTCGATCAGACGGGTGAACACGCCGCCCATGGTCTCAATGCCCAGGGAAAGCGGGGTGACATCCAGAAGCAGCACGTCCTTGACCTCGCCGCCCAGCACGCCGCCCTGGATGGCCGCGCCGACAGCGACGCACTCGTCCGGGTTGATGTTGCGGTAGGGCTCCTTGCCGGTCATCTTGCGCACGGCCTCCTGCACGGCCGGAATACGCGTGGAACCGCCGACCAGAATCACGCGGTCGATCTCATTGGCCGTCACGCCGGCATCGCGCATGGCGTTCTGCATCGGCGCGATGGTGGCATCCACCAGATCGCGGGTCAGCTCGTCGAACTTTGCGCGGGTGAGGGTGATGTCCAGGTGCTTGGGGCCGGTCGCATCGGCCGTGATGAACGGCAGGTTGACGTTCGTGCTCATGACGCCGGAAAGCTCGATCTTCGCCTTCTCAGCGGCCTCCTTGAGGCGCTGGAGCGCCATGCGGTCGGCCTTCAGGTCGATGCCGTTCTCCTTCTTGAATTCGGATGCGAGGTAGTCGATGATGCGCTGGTCGAAGTCATCGCCGCCCAGGTGCGTGTTGCCGTTGGTGGCCAGCACCTCGAAGACGCCGTCGCCGATCTCAAGCAGAGACACATCGAACGTGCCGCCGCCCAAGTCGTAGACCAGAATCTTGTGGGAATCTTCCTTGTCGAGGCCGTAGGCCAGAGAGGCGGCCGTCGGCTCGTTGATGATGCGCAGCACTTCCAGGCCCGCAATGCGGCCCGCGTCCTTGGTCGCCTGGCGCTGGCTGTCGGAGAAGTAGGCCGGAACGGTGATGACCGCCTGCGTGACCGTCTCGCCCAGGTAGGCTTCCGCGTCGGACTTAAGCTTCATGAGGATCATGGCGCTGATGTCCTGCGGGGTGTAATCCTTGCCGTCGATGTTGATGCGGCGGTCGGTGCCCATGTCACGCTTAATGGAAATGATGGTGCGGTCGGGGTTGGTGACAGCCTGGCGCTTGGCCACCTGGCCCACCAGACGCTCGCCGCTCTTGGTAAAGGCAACCACAGACGGCGTGGTGCGCGCGCCTTCCGCGTTGGGGATAACGGTCGGTTCGCCGCCCTCCATGACGGCCACACAGCTATTGGTCGTGCCCAGATCGATGCCGATAATCTTGCCCATATATGTTTCCTCCTGTCAAGTCATGATAGAGTTGTTGTCTGTTTAGAATGTTTGAATGTGTATGGAATCGGGCGTTAGCCCGCAACCACCTTAACCATCGCGTGCCGGATGACCCGCTCGCCGAGCTTATAGCCCTTTTGCAGCACCAGGCACACCGTGCCGGGCTCGCCCTCTTCGGCAGAGCCCTGCATGACCGCGTTCATCAGTTCGGCGTCAAAGGGCTTGCCCTGCGGGTCAATCTCCTCCACGCCCATCTTGGAAAGCACGTCGCGCATCTGGCGCAGCACCATGTCTACGCCGCTTGCCAGCGCGTTTTCCTCGCCCGCCGCTGCGGCCAGCGCGCGCTCGAGGTTATCGAGCACCGGAAGCATCTTGTCGATGGTATCCCGGCGTCCGTCGTCATACGCCTCCCGGCGCACGCCCTCGTTGCGGCGCCTGTAGTTGGCAAACTCCGCCTGCTTGCGCTGCGCCAGATCCAGATACTCGTCGCGCTCTGCCGTCATCTTTTCAAGCTGCGCGGCCAGCTCCTCGGCCGTGGGAAGCTGCTGCTTTTCCTCCGGCTGCACGTCTTCCGCCTGCACGGCCTCCTGCTGCTGCGCTTCCTGCTCCGGCACGGGCTGCTCGGCCTTCGCGGTCTTCTCTTCGCTATTCATGTTCTTCGCCCTTTCTTTGAGGCTCCCGGCTGCGTCGAAAATCCGATCGCGGATCGTGCGCTGCGCCTGTGCCTTGTGGGTTTGCTTCTTTTTCATGGCTTACTATGTCTGTTCATCCTGCTCATCGAGCAGCTCCGTGATCGAACGGCCGAGCTGCGTGAACACGGAAAGCACCTTTCCATATTGCATCCGCGTCGGGCCGATCAGGCCGATGGTGTTGACCCTGCCGTCGCTCAGGCGGTAACTCGCCGTGACGATGGAGCAATCCTTCGTCTCCTCCATGCCCGTTTCCGGGCCGATGCGCACGGAAATTTCCATTTCGCCCTGCTGCGAAAGCAGCGATACGACCTTTTCCTTCGTCTCCAGCACGCTCAAAAGCGCCTTCGCCTTATCCACGTCCGAATACTCCGGGAAACTGAGCAGATTCGACCGTCCGCCAACCACCAGCCCGCTGACCTCGCTGCCCTCCGTCTGCACATCGGCCATCGCCCGCAGGATGTTGGCCATCTCGCGGGATTCCTCCGATGCCATGCGCATCAGTTCTGCGGGCAGGCGGCTCATCGGGCAGCCGCTAAGCCGCTCGGACAAGAACCGCGACACGGTGTACAGCGCATCCGGCGCGGCCGGGGCATCCAGGTCGATCATCTTCTGGCTGACAGCGCCGCTGCGCATCACCAGAATGAGCAGCATCCGCCGCTCGGAAACCGGCACCATTTGCAGATGACTGAGGATCTGATCCTCCCTCGGTGCGCGCGTCATCACCGCGGTGGTGTAGTGCGTCATCGTGGACAGCGCACGCGCAATCCGGGCGGAAAGATCCTCCACCTGCTGCGCCCGGCGGTCAAAGCAGCTCTGGATGAATGCCGTCTCCTCCACGCTCAGCGGCTCGGGGTGAATCATCTTATCCACATACAGGCGGTATGCCTTGTTGGAAGGGATGCGCCCGGCCGACGTGTGCGGGGAGTCGAGGTACCCCAGCTCCTCCAGGTCGCTCATCTCGTTGCGGATGGTGGCGGAGGAGAGCTTCTGCTCATACTTGCGGGAAATTGTTCTGGAACCGACTGGCAGCGCGGTCAGGATGTAGTCATCAATGATCGCCTGCAAGATGCGATACTTGCGGTCGATGAGATCCATCCCGCGACCCTCCTTTCGGTGTTGTTAGCACTCTTTCATGTCGAGTGCTAATCAGCGTGATAAAGATACCACGCCGCCGGGGTTTTGTCAACAGCCTTTTCACATCTTTTTGGAAGAAATCTGACTTTTCCTGTCTTTTGAAAAAACGCTCGGTCAGCCGCTGCGACATTTCATCGCCGCCATGCAGGTTTGAGCTGTTCTTTTGTATATTTGGCGTCACTCGCCCTCCTGCTCGCGCAGCAGCTCGACCAGCACGCCGTTCATCACCTGCATTCCCCGGGGCGTCAGGCGCAGGCGCTCCCCCTGCCGCTCCATCAGCCCCCCGCTCACCATGCGCTCCACCGCCCGGGGCCACACCGCCTCCGGTGCCGCGCCAAAGTCCCGCGCAAAGCGCGCCGCATCCACGCCGCGCACCATGCGAAGGCCCATCATCATCCGCTCAAACATCCGCTCCCCGCGGGTTCCATCGCCCTCGCGCGGCCGCATCTCACCCGCCCGGCGCGTCATGCACAGATAGGCTTCCCAATCATCGGGATTGTAAAACCGCCTGCCGTCCACATCGCTGTGCGCCGCGCACCCCAGCCCCAGGTACGGCAGACACTCCCAGTAGACGAGGTTGTGCCGGCACGCCCGGCCCGGTTTGGCATAATTGGAAACCTCATAGCGCGCATACCCCGCCGCCCGGGTCAGGGTGCCGGTCGCCTCGTCCATGGCGTAAAGCGCATCCTCATCGGGCAACGGCGCGCATGTGCCCGCCTGCACGGATAAAGACAGCGGCGTGCCTTCTTCCAGAATGAGGCTGTAGCAGCTCAGGTGCTCCGGCTCCAATGCAATGGCCTGCGTGAGCGTCTGCGCCCACTGCGCCGCGCTCTGCCCCGGCAGACCGCTCATCAGGTCGATATTCAGGTTTTCAAACCCCGCTTTACGCACCATGCGCACCGCCTCGCGCGCCTGCGCCGCCGTGTGAATGCGCCCCACCGCCGCAAGCAATCCGTCGTCAAAGCTCTGCACACCCAAAGACAGGCGGTTGACGCCCGTCTCGCGGTACGCCGCCAGATTCTGCGCCGTCAGCGTGCCGGGATTGCCCTCCATCGTAACCTCGGCATCCGGGTCCAGGTCAAAACAGGCGCGCACTTCGCGCATGATGCGCTGCACCTGCCCGCCCGAAAGCAGCGTGGGCGTACCGCCGCCCAGAAAAACCGTCTGCACGCGGCGCGGCCCAAAGAAGGCCGCCTGCGCGCGCATCTCGCGGCAGACGGCCTCCACATAATCCTCCCGCTGCGCGAGCCGCCCCGAAAAGGACGTAAAGTCGCAATACGCACACTTCTTCACGCACAGCGGGATATGAATGTACAGGGAAATCGGTTCCATGGCCCTCCTGACCTTTCTTTTCAAGACGCAGGCGTCATGCCTTTCGCCCGCCGCCCCATCACTCATCCATCTTGAGCACGGCCATGAACGCCTCGCTGGGCACCTGCACGCTGCCCAGCTGGCGCATCCGCTTTTTGCCCTCCTTCTGCTTTTCCAGCAGCTTGCGCTTGCGGGAGATATCGCCGCCGTAGCACTTGGCCAGCACGTCCTTGCGCATGGCCCTGACCGTCTCGCGGGCGATAACCTTGCCGCCGATGGCCGCCTGGATGGGGATTTCAAAGAGCTGGCGCGGAATGACATCCTTGAGCTTCTCGGCGATGGAGCGCCCGCGCGCATAGGCCCTGTCGCGGTGAACGATCATGGACAGCGCGTCGCAGACGTCGCCGTTGAGCAGGATGTCCATCTTGACCAGGTCGCTTTGCTGGTAGCCGCTCAGCTCATAGTCGTAGCTGGCATAGCCGCGGCTGCGGCTCTTGATCTGATCAAAGAAGTCGAATATGATCTCCGCCAGCGGCATCTCGTAGTGCAGGCAGACGCGCTGCCCTTCGTAGACCATGTCCTTGAAGATGCCGCGCTTGCCCTGGCACACCTCCATGAGCGCGCCTACATAGGGCTGCGGCGTGTGGATGCTCGTCTTGACGTAGGGCTCCTCCATGTAGGCGATGGTGCCCACAGGCGGCAGATTGGAGGGGTTATCCACATCGACCTCGGTGCCGTCCGTCTTGTAGACCTTGTAGATGACGCTCGGCGCGGTGGTGATCAGATCCAGGTCGAACTCGCGCTCCAGCCGCTCCTGAATGATCTCCATATGCAGAAGGCCCAGGAAGCCGCAGCGGAAACCGAAGCCGAGCGCCTGGCTCGTCTCGGGCTCGTAGGTGAGCGATGCATCGTTGAGCCGCAGCTTTTCAAGCGCATCCTTGAGGTTTTCATAGTCGGCGCCGTCAGCGGGATAGATACCGCAGAACACCATCGGGTTCACCTGCCGGTAGCCCGGCAGCGTCTGGCTG
The DNA here is from genome assembly GCA_018716525.1 of Candidatus Ventricola gallistercoris. Lineage (GTDB taxonomy): Bacteria > Bacillota > Clostridia > Christensenellales > Aristaeellaceae > Ventricola > Ventricola gallistercoris. The sequence goes on along the minus strand of DVJV01000243.1, from coordinate 764 downwards.
GCGGGGTTGGCATCGTCGGTGATGGTGTCGCCCACGCGCGTGTCGTGCAGGTCCTTGATCGACGCGGCGACATAGCCGACATCGCCCGCGCGCAGGGCCTCGGCGGGCTCATAGCCCGGGCTGCGCGTGCCCACCTCCACGACCTCAAAGCGTGCGCCCGTGTTCATCATGCGAATGGTCATGCCCGGCCGGATCGTGCCAGAGACGATACGCACAAAGCAGATCGCGCCGCGGTAGTTGTCGTAAAACGAGTCGAAGATCAGCGCCTGAAGCGGGGCGTTTTCATCGCCGGTGGGAGGCGGCATCATCGTGACGATGCTCTCAAGCACCTCGTCGATGCCCAGACCCACCTTGGCGCTGATAAGCGGTGCCTGCGAGGCATCCAGGCCGATGACCTCCTCAATCTCCTGGCGCACCTCGTCCGGCCGCGCGCTGGGCAGGTCGATTTTGTTGATGACAGGAATGATCTCCAGGTTGTGCTCCAGTGCCATGTAGACGTTGGCCAGCGTCTGTGCCTCCACGCCCTGCGTGGCATCCACCACCAGCAGCGCGCCCTCGCACGCCGCCAGCGCCCGGGAAACCTCGTAGGTAAAGTCGACATGGCCGGGCGTGTCGATCAGGTTGAGGGTATAGTGCTGCCCATCCTTGGCGCAGTAATCCATGTGCACAGCCTTGCTCTTGATGGTGATGCCGCGCTCGCGCTCCAGCTCCATGGAATCGAGAATCTGCTCGACCATCTCGCGCTTTTCAAACACGCCCGTCTT
>DVJV01000242.1 GCA_018716525.1 Candidatus Ventricola gallistercoris | reverse complement strand
CATAGAGCGTCACGTGCTGAGTATCAAAGAGCCTGTCCTTCATCCAGGGTTGGTTGAACCACATGCAGCGAACCTTTCCGCATTCATCCGCCACCGTCGCGGACACCCACTGCATTCCGCGCGCGCGGTGCAGCGCAGGACGCCCATCTATGAACCCCTCAAAGCATCCCTGTACACCCTGTGTCATCTGGGCGGGGGACAGCGGATGCGTCGTATCCCGGTAGCCGGTAGGCAGCCGTTCCACCAGATCCATGGCGCTGATGATCCCGCGCTTTGCAAGCGCCTCCAGCCGCACCGGGCCGAATCCCTTGAGTTGTGACAATTCCCGCACGCCGCATATCCTCCTGTCCGGCTGTTGGTCGCCTTTGCCGCGGCTTAGACATGCCGCGCAGAGGGCCTTTGGCACAAATGACCGGCATAAAAACGCCGCGCCGTGCGCCTCCCGTGGGCTGCGCATGGCGCGGCAAAATTCCCTGTTTACTCTGCGGAAATCAGGTAATAATACAGCGGCTGGCCGCCATACTGCACCTCGACATCCATATCGGAGAACATGCTGGCCACCTCCGTACCCAGTGCCTGCGCGTCCTCCTCCTTGGTATCCTGGCCGTAGTAAATGGTGATCAGCGAATCGCCTTCCTCCACCACGTGCCCAACCAGATCGAGCGCGATATCGTGGATATCCCTTCCCACCGTCTCGATGCGGCCGTTGTGAATGCCGATGATGTCGCCTTCCTTGATCTCCTTGTCCTCAAAGACCGTATCGCGCACCGCAAACGTGATCTGGCCGGTCTTCACGTGCTCGGCCGCCTCGGTCATGGCCTGGCGGTTCTCCTCCACATTCGCCTCCGGGTTGAAGGCGATCACCGCGCCGATGCCCATGGCCACGTTCTTGGTGGGCAGCACGACGACCGTGTGCTCGGAGAGCTCCGCCGCCTGCGACGCCGCCAAAATGACGTTGGAGTTGTTGGGCAGCACAAACACGCACTGCGCGCCCACGCTGTCCACCGCACCGAGGATATCCTCGATGCTCGGATTCATGGTCTGGCCGCCCTCGACGATGTGGTCCACGCCCAGATCGCTGAAGATGCCCGAGAAGCCTTCGCCCAGCGACACGGCCACCATGCCATACGGCTTGAGCTCCGGCTCAGCCGCCTGTGCGGCCTGCTCTTCTTCCGCCTTCTGCTTCTCGGCGGCGCGCTGCGCTTCCTCGGCCTTCTTGAGACGCTCGCGGCGCTCCTCAGCCATGTTGTCGATCTTCATGTTGACCAGTTCGCCCAGCTCACACGCATACTGGATGGCCTTGCCGGGATCGTTGGTGTGCACATGCACCTTCACCAGGGAAAAATCGCCCACGACGACCACACAATCGCCAATGCGCGTCAGGCGCGTGCGGAAGCGGTTGATATCGTCCTCGGTGACGCCCTCGTTCATCTCCTGTATGATGAACTCAGTGCAGTACTTGAACTTGATCTCCTCGAGCGAGTCGTGGTCGTCCTCAAACTCAAATGTCGCCGCGCTGCCGATATTGGTGGTGGTATCCTCGATCTTCTCGCCGTTGAACGCGGCGCGCCAACCCTTGAGCACGGTGAGCAGGCCCTGTCCGCCGGAGTCAACCACGCCCGCCTGCTTGAGCGCAGGGAGCATGTCCGGCGTCTTTTCCAATATCGCTTCGCCGCTCCTGATGACCTTATCAAGCAGGCCCGGCAGATTGTCCGGCTTCTTTTGCACATAACGCGCAGAATCCTCGGCGATCACGCGGATCACGGTGAGGATGGTGCCCTCCTTGGGCTTCATGACCGCCTTGTAGGCCGTATCCGCGCCGGATCTGAGGCCGCGGGCGAACATCTGGGCATCCACCGTGTCGCTTCCCTCGATGCCGCGCGCAAAACCGCGCAGAATCTGCGAGAGAATAACGCCAGAGTTACCCCGCGCGCCCTTGAGCGCGCCGCGCGCCGCCATATTGATCAGCTTCGAAGCGCTGTGCTCGTCAACCGCCGCAATCTCCCGGACGGTCGACTTCATCGTCAGGGACATGTTCGTGCCCGTGTCGCCATCCGGCACCGGGAACACGTTGAGCGCGTCGATCGCCTCGCGGTTCTGTTCAAGCAGATTGGCTCCGGCAATGATCATTTCCTTTAGGAGCAATCCGTCAATCGTTTGCTGTGACAAAGAATTCGCCTCCACTTTCCGTCGGGGATCAGACGCGGATACCCTCAACCGAAATATTTACTCTGCGCACGCGGGCGCCCGTCATATTCTCGATCTTGTAGCACACCTGGGACTTGATGATGTTGCACACTTCCACAATGGAAATGCCATACTCGACGATGATGAACAGATCGATATCGATCCCGTCGTCGGTGATGTTGACCTGCACGCCCTTTGTCAGGTTTTCCCTGCCGAGCCACTCTACAAATCCGTCCTTGGCGCGCTTGCTGGACATGGCGACAATGCCATAGCACTCCAGTGCGGCATATCCGGCCACTTTGAGCAGAACATCCTCGCTGATGGTAATCAGTCCGAGATCGTTGCTGATCTTGCATTCCATAAAAAACCCTCCTCGCGCAGGGTCATTGCGACCCGAAATCTCAACAGATCATTGTACAGTATACAGGAAAGCGGCCATTTTTACAAGGATTCAAGAAAAAAACATGCCGCCGAATTGTTTTTCGGCCGTTTGGCAGCCGCAAAAGGCGCTGTTTTTCCACTTTATGCGAAACAAAATTCAAAAAACACTTGTCAAAATTCGTTTCAGGTGGTAGAATAACTGCGTTATGACTGTTTACGCACCAGAAGGAGGTGTGATTCTGAAATGGGAAAGATCTGTGATGTCTGCCAGAAGGGCGCCATGAGCGGCCACAATGTCAGCCACTCCAACCGCAAGAGCAACCGCGTCTGGCTGCCGAACACCCAGCGTGTCCGCGTCAACATCGGCGGCACGGTTCGTCACATGAACGTTTGCACGCGCTGCCTGCGCAGCGGCAAGGTGGAGCGCGCGCTGTAATGACGTTTCACTCCACTGGAGCGATTGTGCGCAAAGGCAAGCGCCGTGTCCGAAAGGACGCGGCGCTTTTTTTAGTTTCCCCTGCCGGCAAACAGGCGGATCAGCCCGCGCAGAAAGCGCGGCGCCCGTATGCAGATCATCCGCACGCTCATCGCCGTTCCTCCCTTCCGTCTTCGCCGCGCACCGGTGCGTCAGCCCAGCAGCACAAACCCCGCCACCGCCAGCACAATGCCCAGCGCGATCAGAAAAAACTCCATCGGAAGGCACAAAAAGACGATCAGCACCCCTGCGAGCACCAGGAGTATGCCCGCCAGGCGCCTCCCTCTGCCCCAGCATGTGCGCACGCCTATCCCCTCCTGCATCCATCCTATGCGCAAGCAGGGCGTTTCGTACCACCCATCACCCGCCAAGCCGCTTCATCGCGCACAGGCGCGCCTTCTTCACCGCAGTGGGCAGCGGCAGCGCCGCCAGCTCCGCAGCCGTGACCCATTGCCCGCCTTCCACATCCGCCATCTCCTGCGCCTCCAGCGCATGAATGTCCATTTCCCAGATCAGGTGCGTGAACACGTGCCGCGCCTGTCCCATCGGCATGTCGTAGGCCGCGCGCACCCCCAGCGCCTCCAGCGCGCTGCACATCTGCGAGGGCGTCAGCTCCCCCTCGGCGTCGGGGAAGACATACAGTCCGCCCAGCAGCCGCTCCTGCCGGCGCACAATCAGCACCCGTCCCTGGCTGAACACCAGCATCACGCAGCGCTTTTGCACGCGCTGCGCCTTTTTTTTCGCCTTGACCGGCAGTTCCAGCTCAATGCCCAGCGCCCTGCCCCGGCAGCTCTCGCGCACCGGACAGATCAGGCACGCCGGGCTTTTGGGCATGCAGACCGTCGCGCCCATCTCCATCATCGCGTTGGCAAACGCGCCGGGCCTGTCCGGCGGCACCAGCTCCTGTGCGCGCGCCTCGATCAGCCGCCGCGCCTGCGGCGTGCCCACCGTCTGCGTGATGGCGTCGTGCCGGCAGATCACGCGCTCCACATTGCCATCCACCGCCGCGGCGGGAATCCCATAGGCGATGGATGCAATCGCCCCCGCCGTGTAATGGCCGATGCCCGGCAAAGCGCGCAGCGCCTCCACGCTTGTGGGCAATTCGCCTCCATACTGGCTGACGATAATCTGCGCCGCCTTTTGCAGGTTGCGCGCCCGGCTGTAATAGCCAAGCCCCTCCCAACTCTTGAGCAGCTCCTCCTGCGGCGCCTGCGCCAGATCCCGCACGGTGGGATATCGTGCCAAAAAACGTTCATAATAGGAAATGACCGTCTCCGCGCGCGTCTGCTGGAGCATGATCTCCGAGATCCAAATGCGGTAGGCATCCTTCGTGCGCCGCCAGGGCAGATCCCGGTGGCCGCTGTCGTACCAGGCAAGGACTGACCGCGTAAAGTTTTCCGTCTCCATATGTCCCTCCATGGGGCCCATTGTACCATGAAGCGCCCCGTTTGGCGATAGATAAATGAAAAACAGGCAAAATCACGAGAAAAAAAGCGTTACGAACCGTATCTGCGCATTATTTTTCAAAAACCGGTAAAATTAGAAAAACCATGGAAATTTCAGGGATGTTCACATCTTGCCTGTTTTTCCGATCTCGCGTATAGTATATCTTGCTTTAGCACTCACATCAAAAGAGTGCTAACAACCCCGTCACACATCGAAGGAGGTCTATCGACATGAGCTTGAAACCCCTTTTTGACCGCGTTGTCATCAAGGACGCGGAAATGGAAGAAACCACCAAGGGCGGTCTGATCCTGACGTCCGGCGCTAAGGAGAAGCCGCAGTACGCATACGTCGTGGCCGTGGGCCCGGGCGGCGTGGTGGATGGCAAGGACATCACCATGCAGGTCAAGGAAGGCCAGAAGGTCGTCTACTCCAAGTACGCCGGCACCGAGATCAAGATCGACGGCGAGGAGTACAAGATCGTCCGCCAGAGCGACATTCTGGCCATCGTGGAGTAATCCGCTGTTTATCGCGTATTGAGGAGGAATTATTATGGCTAAGCAGATCATCTTCGGCGAAGAGGCGCGCCGCTCCCTGGAGCGCGGCATCAACGCCCTGGCCGATACCGTCAAAATCACCCTGGGCCCGAAGGGCCGCAATGTCGTGCTCGACAAGAAGTATGGCGCGCCGCTGATCACCAACGACGGTGTGACGATCGCCAAGGAAGTCGAGCTGGAGAACCCGTTTGAGAACATGGGCGCGCAGCTGGTCAAGGAAGTCGCCACCAAGACGAACGACGTCGCCGGCGACGGCACCACCACCGCCACCGTGCTGGCGCAGGCCATCATCCGCGAGGGCCTCAAGAATCTGGCTGCCGGCGCCAACCCGATGGTGCTGCGCGGCGGCATCGAGGCTGCGACGGAGGCGGCTGTGGAAGGCCTCAAGGAGCTGAGCGTTCCGGTCAACGACAACCAGGCCATCGAGAACGTCGCTGCGAACTCCGCTTCCAGCGCGACCATCGGCAAGCTGATCGCCGAGGCGATGGAGAAGGTCGGCAAGGACGGCGTCATCACCGTTGAAGAGAGCAAGACCATGCAGACCAACCTGTCTCTGGTCGAAGGCATGCAGTTTGACCGCGGCTACGTGTCCGCCTACATGGCCACCGACACCGAGAAGATGGAAGCCGTGCTCGACAACCCCTACATCCTGATCACGGACAAGAAGATCTCCAACATCCAGGAGGTTTTGCCGCTGCTTGAGCAGGTGGTGCAGGCCGGCCGCAAGATGCTGATCATCGCCGAGGATATCGAAGGCGAGGCCATGGCGACGCTGGTGGTCAACAAGCTGCGCGGCACGTTCACCTGCGTGGGCGTGAAGGCGCCTGGCTTCGGCGACCGCCGCAAGGCCATGCTGCAGGATATCGCTATCCTGACCGGCGGCCAGGTGATCTCCGAGGAGCTGGGCTACGAGCTCAAGACCGCGACCATCGACATGCTCGGTTCTGCCCGCCAGGTGAAGGTGGACAAGGACAACACCGTCATCGTCGAGGGCGCCGGCAACCCGCAGGATATCGCCGCCCGCGTGGCGTCCATCCGTGCGCAGATCGGCGAGACGACCTCCGACTATGACCGCGAGAAGCTCCAGGAACGTCTGGCCAAGCTGGCTGGCGGCGTGGCCGTCATCCAGGTGGGCGCCGCGACCGAGATCGAGATGAAGGAGCGCAAGCTGCGCATCGAAGACGCGCTGGCCGCAACCCGTGCTGCTGTTGAAGAGGGCATCGTCCCGGGCGGCGGAACGGCGCTGCTGTCCGTGATCTCCAATGTGCAGGCGATTCTGCCCAAGTTCAGCGGCGACGGCAAGACCGGCGTGCAGATCGTGCTGCGCGCGCTCGAGGAGCCGGTGCGCCAGATCGCGCAGAACGCCGGCATGGAGGGCTCCGTCATCGTCGAGAAGATCAAGCGCGCCAAGAAGGCCGGCTACGGCTATGATGCGCTCAACGACCGCTACATCGACATGGTCGAGGCGGGCATCATCGACCCGACCAAGGTGACCCGCAGCGCGCTGCAGAACGCGGCTTCCGTGGCGGCGACCGTGCTGACCACCGAGTCCCTGGTAGCGGATATCCCGGAGAAGAATCCGGCTCCCGCCCCCGCTGGTGATCCGGGCATGGGCGGCATGTACTAATCCATTTCTTCACATCACGCATAACACAGGCGGCTATTCCCCTATTTCGGGGCGGATGGCCGCCCTTTTATATGCCCAGCTCTCTTTCCAGAATCCACGCGCCGGATCACTTCATATGCACGCACAGAATGTGGCCTGAGTGTGACATGGATAGGGTGTTTTGTGGGAATCCCATCCAGTTTGCTTGCACACAGCAAAAAGATCAGATACAATAAGGCCGTTCCACGCCGCAGCGCTGCCTGTCCTGAAAGCGCATCCGGCGGCTCATGCCGCCTGCGGCAAAAAGATTTGCACAAAATTTGTAAAACAGTGAAATGATTCGCCGTTTCATGCGTCTATACAAGTAGAGAGTTCAATTCGAGACAAACGCGGCCACGTTGCCGCTGACGCACAGAGGGAAAGGAGGGCGGTTCATGCGCAAACTCATCTTGATGCTTCTGTCCATGTTTGTGTTTCTGGGCGCACCCGTCCTGGGGCTGTGCCAGACGCGCGCACTGCTCGTCGCCTGCACGGAATTTGTAACACAACCCAATCTGGGTAATTCCATATCCGGCAACCTTCATATGATCGGTTCTGCATTCTTGGGCTCCGGCGTGCGCTCGGAGAGCCTGTCCATCGAAGATGGCACCATCGGCACGGTTGAAGCGCTTAGCGCCGCTATTCAGGATGCCTTTTCAATGGCCAGCGAGGATGATCTGTCCATCCTCTACCTGTGCACGCACGGCATTCTCTCCTCTTCGGACGACGAGCAGGTCTATCTCCTTTTGGGCGACGGCCAGACCGAAACTCCGCTGAGCGCCGATGATTTGTATGCGCTCGTGCGCAACATCCAGGGAGAAAAGCTGCTGATTCTGGATGCCTGCTACTCGGGCGCGCTCATTGGCAGAGGCATTCCCGAAGAGGGGATGCTCCCCGGTTCTCGCGGAATGCAGGAGATTTGTTCCTCTGTTTTTCTTTCCGATCCGAGCATCCACGTGCTCACGTCGGCCAGCGGATATGAATCCAGCTGGTACTACGACAGCGAAGGACTCGCCAATGGTGCCGTTTCCTACTTTGCTTCTGCGCTTGCCAGCGGACTGGGCCTATATGGCACGCTTGAAGCCGACGCCAACGCCGACGGCGCCGTTTCCCTCATGGAGATGCAGCGGTATCTGAGCGTCGCTGTGCCCTCCTCCTCCAGCCAGCTTTTGTCCGCCCGCCCCGAAAACCTGTACCTGCCCGTCGCCACCGGGCCGATGCTCACCAAACCGCTCACGGGCTTCTCCTACGGCTCCTCGCTGCTGATGGCGGATGCCCCGACGCTTGACTTTTCCTTCACCGTCACGCAGAATACCGCCATCCAGTACCGCCTGGTCGAGTTTTCCGACAGCAACTGGAACTGGGCGGAGGCCACCACATTCCTCGATGAGGGCGACGATGGCCAGGGCACGTTGTACCCCGGGCGCAAGACGCGCGCGCTCACCCTGCCCAATCTGGCCGAAGGCGACAACGGCTATCTGATGCTTCAGGTCTTCTCGCTTTCAACAACCGAACTGATCCTCTGCTCCGAGCGTCTCATCGCTGTACAGCCCGACACAGACGATGTCCAGCTGGACATCCGTTCCGGTGAAATGCTGTCGCAGGCAGGCGCCTGCGAACTCCCCATCGATGTGCGGCTGAATGTTCCGGCAGAAATCACCGTATCCGTATTTGACGGCGAAGGGGATCTCGTCCGCCGGCTTGCTTCCAGCCAGCTGACCCGTCCGGCTCCCGGTGGTATTACCCACCTGTACTGGGATGGCCGCGATGCGTTTGGCAGCCCCGTCGCTCCAGGCCATTACACCGTTGCGGCAGAAGCTGTCATCGGCTCTGCGCGCCACAAAGCCTCTGCGGAGATCACCATTGGCGGCTAAACGCCGCAATACGTGCGGCGGAATGGCAGCACCCGGCAAAATGCCATGCCCATCCGCTCAAACGCCCCATCCAACCCGGATTCCGCCGCCTGTTTGCCTGCCTGCGCGCAGGCGGTCAGCCTGTCAAGCGACAGCGGCCCGATGTCCTCGGGCATGGGCACGCGCAGCACAGCGGTATGCTCCGGCAGCTCTTCCTCTTTGATTCCCCCCAGCCCCCATGTGGCCAGCTCCAGCGCATCCGGTTCCCGCCGCGGTGAGGACTGCGGCGCGATGATCAGCACCCGCTGTGCGCCCATCAGCTCCAGCTGATGGCAGGCAAAAGCCGCATTCTCCTGCTGAATGAGGGCGCTACCCATCCAATCCAGAGGCGAAAGAAAGGGCGAAAACCCCATGGCCGCCCTTGCGGCAAAGCTGACGGATGCCTGCAATGTGACAATCGCATCCTCATCCTGCGGATAGACGCGCGTGGAAAAGATGACCGGCCTGCCGTTTCGCGCCATCCGGCAGATGAGCAAGCCGTGCCTCTCGCACATCGCCAGCACACGTTCGCCTGCCTGCATACTCAAAAGCCGTTGCAGGCAGACGCCGGTGCAAAGCGCCTGTCGTCCTCCCCGCAGCATTACACCGGCGCGCACATCCGGCCGAAGCAGCCGCGGCCCCAGGCGCGCCGCCTGCACGAGCGCTTCCCTCAGCCCCGCTGCATCACGCCCCGCCATCACCAGCGCCGCAGGCCATGCCCCTGCATGCAGCCCGCATACCGCATACGGCAGCGCCTGCCGCCGCTGCAGCTCCTCCATCACCCCGACACATGCTGCCGCATGTGCGCCTCTTCCCAGCATCAGCACGCCCAGACGCATGGCATCGCCCCTCTCTCTATGGAATAATGTATGCGCATATTCTAGGTCGATTCGGCCTTTTTTCATGTGATTCCATCTGTGGCGCTTTCCTTCCCATCAGGCCGCCGTTTCCCCTACCGCTGCGCCGCCGGTGCCGAAAACAGTGCCCGGGCAGAAAATGACTCTTTCTATTCCAGGCTTTTTATGATATAATGTGTGCGGCAATTCTTGTCGAATTTTGAAAGGAAGTTATTCATGCGTTCCAACCGGATGAAACATACTGCGCCTCCACGAAAGAAACATCGCCTCATCCGGCGTGAAAAGCCCCGCCGCGGCACCGTTCCGCTGCTCGTTGGCCTGTGTGCTCTGGTGGTCTTTCTGGTCATCTTTGCGCCAGACATTCAGGTCACGCCGGCAGCCAACATCTCCGGCACCGAGGTCGATGCCGACGCCGCCTCCAGCGGCAATCCGCATCTGCGCATCACGGAGGTCATGTCCTCAAACCGGTCGGCTTATCCCGATGAAACGGGCGCTTTCCCTGACTGGATTGAGCTGACCAATACGGGTGAGGAGCCCATCGACTTAACCGGTTACGGCCTGAGCGACCGGCCTGACAAGATCACGTTCGTCTTCCCCGCCATGACGCTTGACGCTGGGGAACGGGTGATCGTGTTCGCTTCGGACGAAAACAAAAACACCGCTG
>DVJV01000241.1 GCA_018716525.1 Candidatus Ventricola gallistercoris | reverse complement strand
GCTGTGCTTTGTTGCCGGGTGGACCAATGAAAACACAGCCTGCGGCGTGCTTGCGCTCACGGCGCTGCTGCTCGCCTGGGACTGGCTGTCGCACCGTCCGGTGCGGGTCTGGCGCGTGGCGGCGCTGGCCTTTCAGGCGCTGGGCGTGGCGGTGATGCTGCTGGCGCCGGGCAATTTTGCGCGCGCATCCGGGTATGCGTACGGCAACCTGGCGCTGGAGCTCATCAGGCGGATGGGCGTCACCGTGGCGTATACCATCGTGTATGCGGGCGGTCTGCTGGTGGCGCTGCTGTTTTTGTCCGCGTTGGCGCGCGCGCTGGGGGTTCCCCGGCGCACGGGCTGGGCGCTTGCGCTTGCGGCAGGCGCTCTGCTTGCGGCGCTGGCTATGGCCGCCTCGCCGGAGCTGTCCGACCGCTCGTTCACCGGCGTGCTCGTGCTGCTGCTTGCCGCGGTGCTGTCGGTGACCGGCGATCTTTGCGCGGGCATGCGCGCGTTTGATGCGGCAAAGTGGGCGTCGCTGCCGCTCGTCCTGTGCCTGACGGCGTATGCCGGGTATCAGGCGGTGGGCGATGTCAGGGCGCATGAGGCCGCCTGGGCGGCGCAGCTCGCGTGCGCGCAGCAGGCAATGGATGAAGGCGAAACGGAGGTCACGCTCAGCGGCGTGCAGAGCCATTCGCGCTTTACCATGGATATCGCCCTGGCGCAGGAGCCGGACGTGTGGCCTAACAGCGTGCTGGGGCGCGTGCTGGGCATCGATATCCGGGGAAAATGAAGGATAAAGGCGAAAAAAATGAGCCGCAGACGATTGGCAACTGTAACCGCAGCTTGACAATCGGCTGACGGCTCATTATAATGAAACGTACATTGCCGTGAAAAGGCTGAAAGGAAGAGAGCAAACATGAAAAAAGGAACCGCGTTGATCGCCATGCTCCTGGCGGCGGCGCTGATGCTGTCCGGCTGCAACCTGATCGGCTACGACAGTGAGCTTGACGGTGCGCAGGTCGTGGCCCGGGTCAACGATACGGAGCTGACCAAGGCCGAGTGGCAGGCCTACCGCGACTATTTGGTCGGCTACATGCAGGACTACTATCTGCAGTATTTCGGCATTTCGATTCCGATGACCGAAGAAGATGTGGCGGCTTACGGCGAGACGGCGCTCGAGCAGATGATCGAGACGGTGGTCATCGAAGAGAAGCTCGCCGAGCTGGGCTTTGATCCCCTGGGCGAAGAGGACGCCGCAGAGGTCGAGTCCTATGCTGACGATATGATCGAGTTCTATAAGCTGATGGTCCGCTACCAGAACTACCCGGACCTGGAGACCGTGGAGGAGGAAGTGGAGCGTCTGGCAGCTGAGGCGGAAGCGACGCCCGCCGAGGCGACGCCTGACGAGGCGGCGGATGTGCCTGCGGATGAAACCGAGGCGGATGCTGCAGCGGACGAGCAGGCTGCCGCGGAGGATGACGAGCCGAAGGCGACCATCACCAATGCGCAGCTTGACGAAATGCTCACCAACGATCTGAATGCCATGGGCATGACGCGCGAGTACTTCGTGCAGAACCAGACGGCGACGGTGCAAAACCAGCTGCTCTATGACTATGTCACGGCGGATGTCACCGTCAGCGATGACGAGGTGAAGGCCGAGTTTGACAGCCGTGTGGCCTCCCAGCAGCAGACGTATGACGAGACGCCGACGGCCTATGCCTCTGCGGAGAGCAACGGCACGACGCTGTACTACACGCCGGCGGGCTATCGCGGCGTGAAGAACCTGCTCATCGGCATCAGCGAGGAGAAGCAGGCCGAGATCGACGAGCTGAACGGCACGATCACCACGGCGCAGACGGCGCTCGATGACGCGCAGACGCAGCTTGACGAGCTCTCTGCCGAGGATACCTCTGCCTACGATGAGGAGGCAAAGGCCGCCTACGACGAGCAGGTCGCGGCGCTGAACGAGACGATTGCGCAGTCGCAGACGACTGTGGATGAGACGCAGGCCCAGCTTGATGCCGTCATGGAAGAGGCGTTTGCCGAGATCCTGCCCACGGCGGAGGAAGTGCTCTCCAAGGCGCAGGCCGGCGAGAACTTCGACGATCTGATCGCCACCTACGGCACCGACACGGGCATGGCGACGGAGCCGAACAAGAGCCGCGGCTACCTCGTGTGCGAAGGGCTGACCATCTACGAGCAGAGCTTCCGGGATGCCGCAATGGCGCTGACGCAGGTTGGCGAGATCAGCGGCCTGGTGAAGACCAGCTACGGCTATCACATCCTGCAGTATGCGACGGATGTGCCTTCCGGCCCGGTGGAGTACACCGAGGAGATTCAGGAGTCCATCCGCACGGATCTGCTCACCACCGCCAAGGATGCGGCGTATGATGCTGCCATTACCCAGTGGGTTTCCGAGGCGGATGTGGAGACGTTCCCCAAGGTCATGGAGTGAGCCCCTTGCGGCGTGCAAAGCGCAGGGAGCGGTAAACAGGTCTCCCCAAACTGCATAAGAAATTCGCCTTCGCGTGATGCGGAGGCGAATTTCAGCGTGTCGAAAAAGTCCGCCTATGGCGCCCTTTTCCGAGATTTACGCCGTTTCCCTCTCGCCCCTATGGGGCTCCCGGGCGGGAAACGGCGCAAGGAAACCTTGCTGCGCAAGCTTGCGAATCCGCCGCACATGTCGCCGGATTCGGATTGCATTTGGAGGGCTTTAGCCCTCCAAACCTCCCGGATGGGTTTTTT
>DVJV01000240.1 GCA_018716525.1 Candidatus Ventricola gallistercoris | reverse complement strand
GGCGGATGCGGAGGCCTTGCCTTGCAAGGTTTCCTTGCGCTGTTTCCCGCCCGGGAGTCCCGCAGGACGAGAGGGAAACAGCGTTCAACTCTCGGAAAAGGACGCCGTAGGCGGACTTTTTCGACACACTGCGGCGCGCCATTCCATGACGCGCCGGTCAGACTGCCAAAAACCCTTCCAGGAGGTTTGGAGGGCCGCAACGCTCCAAATGCAAACCGAATCCGGCGACATGTGCGGCGGATTCGGGAAAAAAGCCGCAGCCGGACTCTTTTGACCCGCTTACCGGGCCGCTTCCAGCGCCTGCGCGCCAAGCAGCAGCGCGCCGGTCACGCCGGAATTCACGCCCAGCGCGGGCGGAATGATGTAGCTGTCGATGCCCTCCGGGGTGATCCGGTCGGAAGCGACATAGCCGCCCAGAAGCGACAGCGTCTTGCTTCGGATGCGCGGGAACAGGTGCTGCTGCTGCATCACCCCGCCGCCCAGCACGATGATCTCCGGGGAAACCGTGCAGATCGCGTTGACGCACATCTGCGCCAGATACGCGGCCTCCAGCTCCCAGGCAGGGTGATCCTCCGTCATCAGCTTTGCAGAGAGGCCCCAGCGCTTTTCAATGGCCGGGCCACAGGCCAGCCCCTCCAGGCAGTGCCGGTGGAACGGGCAGATGCCGTCCGGCATGGGATCGGAATCCATGGGGCAGAGGATCATGTGCCCCAGCTCGGGGTGCACCAGGCCGTGCACCAGCTTTCCGCCGATCATCAGCCCGCCGCCGACGCCCGTGCCAACCGTGACATAGAGCAGGCTGCCCTTGCCCGCGCCGGCGCCCATGGTGGCCTCGGCCAGTGCAGCGGCGTTGACATCTGTGTCGATAGCAGCGGGCACGCCAAGCCGCTTGCGCAGCTCGCTCAGAAGCGGATAATTCCGCCACTCGGTCTTGGGCGAAGAGGTGATGCAGCCATATGTCGGCGAAGCCGGATTCAAGTCGAGCGGGCCAAATGAGCCGATCCCCAGCGCGGCCACGGCAAACTTGCCGATGAATTCGGCGATCTGCGGCACCGTGACATCCGGCGTCAGCGTGGGAAAGCTGGCGCGCTGAAGCACGCCCCCCTGCGGCGTGCCGATGGAACAGACCATTTTGGTGCCGCCAGCCTCCAAAGCTCCGATGAGCATACAAACCCCTCCTTTGGCGTCCCGCAGCGCCGCACAAAAAGCGGATGGATCACAGCGCCGCATTTCAGGCAAAATAGCCACGAATGCTTCTACCGTTTCATGATACGCCACCGCAGCGCCGCTGTCAATTTATTCTTTGCAATTTACGCCATGGGAGGGAGAATGTTTTGCCCGGTCAATCGGATGCGCGCAGGGAGGAAATGCTCACCGGGGATGTGCGCGCGCTCACGCTGCGCATCGCCCTGCCCAGCCTCGCCGCCCTGCTCTCTTCATCGCTGTGCTCCCTGCTGGAAGCCCTGGTGCTCAGCCGCAACAACACCCAGCTTTCCGCCGCCATAGGCGTGAGCCTCTCCATCCTGACGCTGATCCAGACCATCGGCTTCACACTGGGTATGGGCGCTTCCACATTCGCCAGCCGCAGCCTGGGCCAGGGCGATGCGGATGGCGCCGGGGCCGCCGCATCCACCGCGCTGGCCACGGCACTCGCGGTGTGCACCGCGCTGTGCGCGCTGGGCGGCGTGTTCACCCAATCGCTGCTGCGGGCGCTGGGCGCGCCGGATGCGGTGATGGAAGCGGGCATCCCCTATGCGCGCTATGTGCTGGCAAGCGGCCCGCTGCTGTGCGCAAACCTCGTGCTCAGCAGCCTGCTTCGCGCGCAGGGGCGGCCCAACATGACGGCGTTCGTGCTCGGCAGCTCAGCCGGAACGGCCCTGCTCTGGCTGCTGGCCGTGCGCCTGCAGCTCGGCGTGCACGGCGCGGGCATCGCCATGCTTGTGCGGGAAGGGCTCACGCTCGCGCTGCTCGTGCGCGCCACATACCGCGGGGAATCCATCATCCGCCCCAGTGTGCGCGCCGTTCGACCGGGGCGATTCATCTATCGGGAGATCCTGCGCGCGGGGCTGCCTACGCTGCTGCGCCAGGGCGTAATGAGCCTCTCCTCGGTGGCGCTCAGCCACGTCTGCGCCGCATTCGGGGCGGACGTGCTCGCCGGCATGGGGCTGGCGGTGCGCGCCGCCACGCTCGTCTCCTCCGCCGTGATCGGCTTTGGCCAAGGCTTTCAGCCGGTGTGCGGCTACAACTTCGGCGCGGGCGATCTGCCCCGCTGCCGGGCGGCATACGGCTTTTGCCAGCGGGTGGTGCTGGGCGGCATGGTGGTAATGAGCGCAGGCTATTATGCGTTTGCCGGGCCGCTGCTCTCGCGCTTTGGCGCCGCGGCGGATGTCTGCGCATTCGGCGAAGCGGTGCTGCGCGCGCAGAGCGTGGTCTTCTTTGCCCAGGGGGCTGTCATCATGATGAACATGCTCACCCAGGCCATGGGCATGACGCTGCGCGCAAGCCTTGTGGCCACCAGCCGCCAGGGCATCTTCCTGCTGCCTCTTCTATTCATACTGCCCCGCCTGTGGGGCCGCACGGGCCTGATCTACGCCCAAAGCCTGAGCGACCTGCTTTCGCTCGGCCTCTCCTTTCTGCTCACCCGAAGGATATTCCCTTGCGCGCCCACCGCCGCAAACCAGCGCGCGCCCGGCACGGCGTGACGCGCAAAAGGCGGCCATTGCCCGGAAGCCGCCCATGTGCCAAACAGCCTGCCCGCGGTGTACACTCCCGCAAGGCCGGCGAGCGCACGATCAGTTGTATTGCTGCACCTCGCCGTTGTTTTGAACCTGCACGACGCTTTCCGTCCACGCGCCGGAGGGCTCGAAAATGCTGAAATGCAGCTTCCCGCTATAGCTGTGTTCCCCCTCGACCGACAGCTGATAAAGCACGTCATGCCAGATGACAAACCCTTCAAAACAGGGGTAATTGCCATTCCAAGCCTCGTGCTGCTTGAGCAGCTCCCGGGCACGGCCATTGCTTCCCGGCTTTAAAACCTGACGCCATACGCCCCAGACGCGTTTGCCGTTTTGTGCGCGGATAAAGTTCTGCGCCTGAGCAAGCGCCCGCTCCCAGGCGCATTGAACCACCCGGCTTTTTTGCTCCGCATCAAAGAGCATGCCGTAAACGCGGCCGGAAAAAAGCGTTTTGGATTGCTTTGCATACAGCGTGCCATCCTCAGGATAGAGATAGGACAGCAGGACATACCTTCCGTCCGCATCCTTTTGAAGCGTCAGCCTCACCGGATAGAATCCGGAGCCGGCCTCCCGGGGAACCCCCTCGTCCACATCGTATGAGCCCACCATGACGCTCGCGGAAACCACCTGCCGGCAATCAAGAACCTGGTTTTCCAGAATCTCGCATCCGGCAGTGATCACCTCTGCTTCTTCCCAATACCCGATGCCATGGAAGACCAGCGCCGCCTGACAGACGATCTCTTCCAGCGTATTGCCCGATATGACGATAGAATAGGGAATGCTCTCCATGCCAAAATACGCGCACCCGATCCGAGGCATACAGGCTGCCGCAAGCATCGCCAAAATAAGCGGGAATACCTTTTTCATGGATCGCTCCTTCCCCGGTCACAAAAGCAAGTGCCCTTTGTCCGCCGGTTATCCTGTGAGCTATCCTATCATTTTTGCCTGTTTCAGTCAACATCCGCCCCGGCGGCGTCACGCGCGCCCGGCATCCGTCAGGATGGCACGTTTGCGCCCGGGCCGCGCACGACGTTGCGCGCGTGCGGATAAACCGGCGCCTGCCGCTGCCCTTCCGGCTTCACGTTTCCGATCTGCCCGATCACCCCGCGCAGATAGGCGTCACAGGTATGCAGGTCGCGCCAGGCCGGTTCATCGAGCGGCAGCGTCAGGATGCGCTCCACGCCGCGCTCGCCCAGCACACACGGCAGGCTCAGCGCCACATCATGCAGGCCATACTCCCCCTGCGGGATCACCGACAGCGGCAGCACGGCGTGCGCATTGAACAATATGGCGCTCACCACGCGGCAGGCGGTCAGCGCGATGCCCGAGGACGTGTAGCCCTTGAGCTCGATGATGTCAAGCCCGCTGTCCTTGACCGCGCGGATCATTCCCTCCCGGTCGACCGGCGCAGACAGGCCAAATTGTTCCTCGAACCGCTCAAACGGCAGCCCGGCGACATTGACCGCATTCCAGGGGATGAACGCCGTGCCCCCGTGCTCGCCGAGCACAAAGCCGGTGATGCTCTTGGCATCCACATGCAGCAGATCGCCGAGCATCTTGTGAAAGCGCGCGGTATCCAGCAGCGTGCCGGTGGAAAACATGCGCGGGTAATCGTAGCGGCGGATGCAGAAATAGGTCAGCACGTCCACCGGATTGGTGACGTTGATGATGATCGCCTCGCGCGTATAGCGGGTGATGCCGTCCATGACGGCGGTCATGACCTGCAGATTCGTCCTGAGCAGCTGCATCCGGTCGCGCGACTCGCCGGGCCGGATCGACGGCCCTGCGGTGTTGAGGATGATCTGCGCGCCGGCACAGTCCGGGTAATCCCCCACGCGAATGGCACAGCCCGCGCTGTAGGAGAAGGCGAGCGTGTGGCTGGCGTCGAGCGCCTCGCCCAGCGCCTGCTCGCGGTCTAGGTTGATGAGCACGATCTCCTTGGCCAGGTTCATGCCCAGCAGGGCGTTGAGAATGGCGCTGCCCACATGGCCCGCGCCGATGATGACGATCTTTCCGCGTTCGACGGACATTTTCATTCCTCCTGACGGTGAAGTCTTCACCCTCAGTATGCGCCGCGGGCGGAAAATTACACCTTGCGCTCCCGGCCGGGCCGCGCTATACTGGAAGGGAATTTTTCAATCAGAAGGAGCGTTGAGTGATGGGCAGATCCTACATTCCCAGCGGTTATGCGCCGCACCTTTCGCTGTACCAGACGCAAAGCGCGATCAGCCTGATCAAGCGCGTGTTCCAGGATGCGCTCGCGCGCGAGCTGAACCTCAAGCGCGTGTCGGCGCCGCTGTTCGTGGAGCCCTCCTCCGGCCTGAACGACGACCTCAACGGCGTGGAGCGCCCCGTCGGGTTTGACATTCCCTATGCCCATGCGCAGGCGCAGGTGGTGCACTCGCTGGCCAAGTGGAAGCGCATGGCGCTCTATCGCTACGACATTTTGCCGGGCAAGGGCATTTACACCGATATGAACGCCATCCGCCGCGATGAGGAGCTCGACAACCTGCACTCTGTGTACGTCGATCAGTGGGACTGGGAGAAGGTCATCACCCCGGAAAACCGCACGCTGTTCACGCTCCACCAGGCGGTGCGCGCCATCGTCAGCAGCCTGTGCGACACGCAGCTGACCGTGCGCGGCAAATACCCGCAGCTTTGCGACATGCCGCTGCTGCGCCGCGAGGTGACGTTCGTCACCGCCCAGGAGCTGGAAGACCTCTACCCCCAGCACACGCCCAAGGAGCGCGAAAACCTGTTTGCCCGCGAGCACGGCACCATCTTTATCCAGGGCATCGGCGGCAAGCTGCGCTCGGGCAAGCCGCACGACGGCCGCGCGCCGGACTATGACGACTGGGACATGAACGGCGACATCCTCTTTTACCACCCCGTGCTCGACTGCGCCATGGAGATCTCCTCCATGGGCATCCGCGTCAGCCCCGAGTCGCTCGACCGCCAGCTCACGCTCGCCGGGTGCGACGACCGGCGCACGCTGCCTTTCCACAGCATGCTGCTGCGCGGCGAGCTGCCGCTGACGATGGGCGGCGGCATTGGCCAGTCGCGCCTGTGCATGCTGCTGCTGGGTAAGGCGCACATCGGTGAGGTGCAGTCCTCCATCTGGGATGAGCAGACGCACCGCGTATTTGAAGGGGCCGGCATCACGCTGCTGTAACCCCGCTGAAGACCCGGAAGGCGCAGCGCCTTCCGGCACACAAAAAGAGGACACGATGCATCGTGTCCTCTTTGTTGTATCCGGTTTTTGTGCCGCCGGAAAGGCAATGGCTCAGCGCTCAACGCGGCCGGAACCGGAGCCCTTCATCAGGCTTTCGACTTCCTTGACGCTCACGCGGTTGAAGTCGCCGGAGATGGTGTGCTTGAGGCAGGAGGCCGCCACGGCGAACTCGAGCGCCTCAGCCTGGGTGCTGTAGGTGTTCAGGCCGTAAATCAGGCCGGCGCCGAAGGAATCGCCGCCGCCGACGCGGTCCACGATATCGGTGATCGCGTACTTGCGGGAGACGTAGAACTCCTTGCCGTCGTAAATGCAGGCAGCCCAGTAGTTGGTGTCGGCGCTCTTGGACTCACGCAGCGTGATGGCCACGCGCTTGAGGTTGGGATACAGGTTCATAGCGGTCTGCGCGATAGTCTTGTAGACGTCGCGGTCGAGCTCGCCGCTCTCCACGTCGGACTTGGCGCTGATGCCCAGAGACTTCTGGAAGTCTTCCTCGTTGGCGATGGCCACATCCACAAAGCGGGTGAGCTCGCTCATGACTTCCTTGGCTTCCTTGCCGTACTTCCACAGGTTCTTGCGGTAGTTGAGGTCGCAGGAAACGGTCAGGCCCATCTCCTTAGCGGCCTTGACGGCGGCCAGGGACAGCTCCGCAGCGCTCTGGGAGATGGCAGGCGTGATGCCGGTGATGTGGAACCAGGTCGCGCCGTCGAAGATCTTCTTCCAGTCAAACAGATCGATCGGCGCCTTGGCGATGCAGGAGTCCGCACGGTCGTAAACGACCTTGGACGGGCGCTGGTTGGAGCCGGTCTCCAGGAAGTAGATGCCCATGCGGCCATCGACCATCTTGATGCCCGAGACATCCACGCCGAAGCTGCGCACGTCGCGCAGGCAGGCCTCGCCGATGGCGTTATTCGGCAGGGCGGTGACAAACGCGGCATCCATGCCGAAGTTCGCCAGGGAAACGGCCACGTTGGCCTCGCCGCCGCCGAACGTCGCCTCCAGGGACGGGCTCTGGAAGAAGCGCTCCAGGGCAGGGCTCTTGAGGCGGAGCATGATTTCACCGAGGGTAACAATACGGGCCATTGTCGATCACTCCTCATTTTATTGGAGGCAAACCGCGCAAAAACCGCGCAATGCCTCACTTTTCCAGATCATTATACACGATAAAACCGGGCAAATCAAGTCATCAGACCTATATTCAGAAAAACTTGCGCTCTTTGTCGGAAACGGCAAACGCAGGCAAGAGAAATTGGATGATTTCATGGGGATTACGAGGAAAACATGCCTGAATTGGTCAAAACCGCGCGGCAGGGCGCCGGGCGATGCACAGGGCGCATGCCGCTTCAAGCGCGCCATACAGCCGGCCTTCGCACGCAGGCTTTTGTGCGATTGCGGCTTGACAATTCGTCACGGAGACGGTACAATAATACGCAAATCGCACATAGCTTTCAGTTTAAAGGCAATGAAGGAACAAAGACGCCTCCTCCGACCCGAAGAGAGCCGGCATCTGGTGCAAGCCGGCGGCGGACAGGCGGGATACCTCACTCCGGAGCCGCCCGCGTGATGAGCGCGGGACGAATCCCGCCGCGTTAAGGCGCGAGAGGGCCGCCACCGCGAAAGCGCAGCCGCGGCTGAATCAGGGTGGTACCGTGTGGCACAAGTCGCCTCGCCCCTGCGAAAAGCAGGTGTGCGAGGTTTTTTGATTCCCCGGCAAAAGCGCGGCGGCCGCCACTGCGTGCGGCAGACCTGCGCGTTTGCCGCCGATCAGACGGATACGACCGCAAAAGGAGGCATGAACGATGGGCATGACCATGACCCAGAAGATCCTCGCGCGTGCCGCGGGGGTGGAGAGCTGCCGTGCAGGCGAGCTGCTCATGTGCAAGCTGGATCTCGTGCTGGGCAACGACATCACGGGTCCCGTGGCGATCAACGAGTTTGAGAAGATGGGCGCCACGAAGGTGTTCGATCCCGCGAAGATCGCGCTGATTCCCGACCACTTCGTTCCCAACAAGGACATCAAGTCCGCGACGATGGCCAAGCAGCTGCGCGACTTTGCGCGCGCGCAGAAGATCGTCCACTACTACGAGGTGGGCCGCGTGGGCATTGAGCACGCGCTGCTGCCCGAGCAGGGCATCGTGGCGCCGGGCGAGGTGATCATCGGTGCGGACAGCCACACCTGCACATACGGCGCGGTGGGCGCGTTCTCCACGGGCGTGGGCTCCACGGATATGGCCGTGGGCATGGCCACGGGCGAGTGCTGGTTCAAGGTGCCGGAGGCCGTCAAGGTGGTGCTCACCGGCAAGATGAAGCCTTGGGTCAGCGGCAAGGACGTGATCCTGCACCTGATCGGCGAGATCGGCGTGGACGGTGCGCTGTACCAGTCGCTGGAGTTCTGCGGCGACGGCGTGAAGGAGATCGGCATGGACGGGCGGCTGACCATCGCCAACATGGCGATCGAGGCGGGCGCCAAGAACGGCATCTTCCCGGTAGACGACGTGTGCCGCGCCTACCTCGCCGAGCGCGTGACCCGCGAGTACACCGCCTTTGAGCCGGACGAGGACGCCGAGTACAGCAAGGTCGTCACCATCGACCTGAGCCAGCTCGATCTGACGGTCGCGCTGCCACACCTGCCGGAGAACACCAAGCCCGCCAGCGAGTGCAGGGATCTGGCCATCGACCAGGTGGTCATCGGCAGCTGCACGAACGGGCGCATCAGCGACATGCGCATGGCCGCCCAGATCCTCAAGGGCCACAAGGTCAGCGACCGGGTGCGCTGCATCGTCATCCCCGGCACGCAGCAGGTGGTCAAGACCTGCCTTTCCGAGGGCCTGGTGGATATCTTCATCGACGCGGGCGCCATCTTCACCATGCCCACCTGCGGCCCGTGCCTGGGCGGCTTCTGCGGCGTGCTGGCCGACGGCGAGCGTGCCGTCTCCACCACCAACCGCAATTTCGTGGGCCGCATGGGCCACACCGGCAGCGAGATCATTCTGGCCGGCCCGGCCGTCGCGGCGGCTTCCGCCATCCTGGGCCGCGTGGCCACCCCTGAGGAGGTGCTCTGATTATGAAAGTGCAGTCTACCGTCATCAAGTACGGCGATCACGTCGACACCGACGTCATCATCCCCGCCCGCTACCTGAACACCACCGATCACGCGGAGCTCGCCTCCCACTGCATGGAGGACCTCGACGCCGATTTCAAGCAGAAGAGCCTCACCCGCAAGGTCATCGTCGCCGGGCGCAACTTCGGCTGCGGCTCCTCGCGTGAGCACGCGCCCATCGCCATCAAGGCCAGCGGCATCGAGCTGGTCATCGCCGACAGCTTTGCGCGCATCTTCTACCGCAACGCCATCGACATCGGCCTGCCGATCATCGAGTGCCCGGCTGCGGCCGCGGCCATCCGCGACGGCGACGAAGTGACCGTGAACCTTGACACCGGCGAGATCGCCGACATCACCACGGGCGAGACGTTTGTCGCCGCGCCGTTCCCGCCGTTCATTCAAAAGATCATCGCATGCGGCGGCATCGAGGCATTCGTGCGCGAAAAGATCACCGGAAAGGCGGAGGCGTAACATGCAGGCACACATCGTCACCCTGCCGGGCGACTACATCGGCCCGGAAATCACCGCTCAGGCAGTCAAGGTGCTTGAGGCCGTGGCCAACAAATACGGCCATACCTTTACGTTTGACGAGCGCAAGCTGGGCGGCGCTTCCATCGACGCCTACGGCGTGCCGCTGACCGACGAGACGCTTGACGCCTGCAACGCGGCGGACGCCGTGCTCATGGGCAGCGTCGGCGGCCCCAAGTGGGATGGCGTCGCGCCCGCGGTCCGGCCCGAAAAGGGCCTGCTGGCGCTGCGCAAGGGCATGCAGGTGTTTGCCAACCTGCGCCCGTGCACGATTCACCCGCAGCTTTCGGCGGCCTGCCCGCTGCGGCCGGACATCGTGAGCCAGCCCATCGACATCATGATCCTGCGGGAGCTGACCGGCGACATCTACTTCGGCAAGCGCTGGCGCGCCGAAGACAGGCTCAGCGCCACGGACGAGATGGCCTACAGCGCCATGGAGGTCGAGCGCCTGGCGCGCATCGGCTTTGAAATGGCGAAAAAGCGCCGCGGCAAGCTCTGCTCCGTGGACAAGGCCAACGTGCTGGAGTGCTCCCGCCTCTGGCGCGAGACGGTGCAGCGCCTTTCCGCCGAATACCCCGAGGTGGAAGTGACCTACATGTACGTGGACAACGCGGCCATGCAGCTCATTCTGCGCCCGGCTCAGTTTGACGTGATGATCACCGGCAACCTCTTTGGCGACATCCTCTCCGACGAGAGCGCCGCCATCGCCGGCAGCCTGGGCATGATGCCCTCCGCCAGCCTGGGCAGCGGCACGCGCGGCCTGTATGAACCGATCCACGGCTCTGCGCCGGATATCGCCGGGCAGGACATCGCCAACCCGCTGGGCACCATCCTCTCGGGCGCGCTGCTGCTGCGCCACAGCCTGGGCCTTGAAGACGAGGCAAAGGCCATCGAGCGCGCCGTCAGCCAGGTGCTCGACGAGGGCTACCGCACGGCGGACATCTTCTCGGCGGGCTGCACGAAGGTCGGCTGCACGCAGATGGGCGACCTCGTTGCCGCGCGAATCTGACGCGATCTCCATTTAACCATACAAAGCAAAGGCCGGGCCTGGGGATTTTATCCCCAGGTCCGGCCTCAGACTGTCAAAAAACCCTTCCGGGAGGTTTGGAGGGCCGTAGTCCTCCAAATGCAATCCGAATCCGGCGACATGTGCGGCGGATTCGGAAGCCTTGCGCAGCAAGGTTTCCTTGCACTGTTTCCCGCCCGGGAGGCTCATAGAGCCGAGAGGGAAACAATGCAAATACTCGGAA
>DVJV01000239.1 GCA_018716525.1 Candidatus Ventricola gallistercoris | reverse complement strand
ATAGACGATGTAGTGAAGAACGGCGGAAAAAAGCGCCAGCGCGTGATAGGCGGAGAAACCATAGGAGATGTGGCCGTCGAGCAAATAAAAGCGGATGACAAAGGCGAGCAGCAACGAGACGTATCCGAGCAGCGCGGTGATCAGCGCATGCGTACGGATAGAGAGCTGAGGGGCTTCCATGGGCAGCTCCTTTCCTGATTCAATATGATAATCGAAAGATGCATGTGCAACATTTTCATGCCGAACCTGAATAGACTGAATCCATTATAGCAGATCCTGCATGGGATGTCTACGCCATTGCCCGATGGAAAATACCGTTCGTTATGAGAGGAGCGATGTGGCATTGCAATAAAATGCGGCCTGCAGCAATCGCCGCAGGCCGTAGCGCCCTACTGGAATAGATCCATGTATGCAGTGGCCGCTTGAAAAAGCCGACCACGCTGTTGCCGGTATCCAAAGGAAGTTTGCCTTTGGACGTTGAACGCAGGCTCAATGGCTGTCAGCGGAGAGCACCTTTCCGCTTGTGGAGAGCGTGACGACGCGGAAAGGAATCTTCTTTTTGCTTTGTTCCAGCGCGCTGGCCGCCATACGCTCAAGCCCTCCGCAGCAGGGCACTTCCATGCGCACAAGGGTCAGGCTCTGGATGTCGTTGCCCTTGAGAATTTCTGTAAGCTTTTCAGCGTAGTTTACGGCATCGAGTTTGGGGCAGCCGATCAGCGTGACTTTGCCGTGCATGAAGTCCTGATGAAATGCGCCATACGCATAAGCGGCGCAGTCTGCTGCGATGAGCAGGTGCGCCTGCTCAAAGTACGGAGCATGGATGGGAGCAAGCTTGAGCTGTACCGGCCACTGGCGCAGCTGGGAAGGGGCAGGGCATGCGCTGCCGGAGGCATCGCCCGGGTCACTGGGCGCTATGGTGGCGGCGCGGCTCCCAGGGCAGGCGCCTGACGGCTGGGCGTGATGCCCGGCCTGCGCCAGATGCGCGCGCACGGCGGCCTCATCATAAGCTGCGGCTTCTCGCTCCTCAAAGGAAATCGCACCGGTGGGGCAGGTGGGCAGGCAGTCGCCCAGCCCGTCGCAGTAGTCTTCCCGGATGAGCCGGGCTTTGCCGTCGACCATGGCAATCGCTCCCTCATGGCAGGCTTTTGCGCACAGGCCGCATCCGTTGCATGCGTCTTCGTTGATGTGAATGATTCTGCGAATCATGCTGTCTCACTCCGTTTCTGGTTTTCCTTTCAGCAGTATAGCAGAAGCGTGCGCAATTGTACATGAGAAATAGAGGGAAGAATGGCGCCTGATCTGCCGTTTGCAAGAAAAATGGAGATTCACGCGGAAACACTTGCCAGAATGTGCGACAATAGCCTATAATAGGATGCAGAACGGAAATACGCTGCCAAGGCGTCTTTGAGCTGGCATGACCACCATCGCCATGCTGCCTTCGCAGATGAGATGAAAGGACGGTCGTTTGGGAGTATGAAAAAGTGGATTGCGTTGATGCTGATGACGCTTCTGGTTGTCGTGGGCGGTGCTGCCATGGCGGATGATGCCGCGTTTGATGGCGTTTGGATTCAGTTTGAGGAAGGGTTTGAGCTGATGCTGCCCTCCGACTGGCTGCAAGTTGAGCTGACGGATGAGATGGAGGCCGCAGGGGTCTTCTACTGCGCTGCTTCTGCGGACGGCAAGAATACGGTGCAGATTTCCTGGAAAGAGCTCGAAGCGGATACCAGCATTGACGAGGTTCAGGCAGAGCTGGCAGCGGCTTATCCCGGCGCGAAGCAGATGGTGATCAATGGCATTGCGACGGTTGCCTTTACCGACAAGAGCAACGATGTCGCGGGCTATGCGATGCTCGACAGCATGAAGCCCGGGCTGTATACGTTCTTTATGACGCCGGCTTCCGATCAGTCTTTTAAGGATACCGCGGCTTCGATTGCCGTCTCGATTCGCAATATGACGCAGGAGTGACAGGGCTGACCTGTCATGTGGCTTCCGCAGAGCCTGAGGGCCGCGGAGGCCTTTTTTGATGCATGGAAGCCGGACGAAGCCCCTGGATGAATTGGATGGCGAATCTACGGGAAACAGGTGGAAAACCAGCGCGACGCCTGGCAGGGGCGCCGGCTGACCGCTTGTAGAGGATAGGAAAATGACGG
Source organism: Candidatus Ventricola gallistercoris (assembly GCA_018716525.1). GTDB lineage: Bacteria > Bacillota > Clostridia > Christensenellales > Aristaeellaceae > Ventricola > Ventricola gallistercoris. The sequence goes on along the minus strand of DVJV01000239.1, from coordinate 2,247 downwards.
GCTTTGCTTGACGCTTTGTGATGCGTGGCGATATAATAAGGCGGAATGTCGCAGGCCTGTGCGTGCGCACCGGAAGGCTGCGCCGCGTGCATGCATAGGATTTGGAAAGGCTTGAGCTGGCGCCTTCCTTGGCGCGCAGAACTGCGGCGATTGCAAAGGAGAATGCCATGACCGCAATGGATGCTGCAAAAAAGGTGCTCAGGGATGTATTTGGCTACGATGCGTTTCGCCCCGGGCAGGAAAGCGCTGTTGCGGCCATTTTAGAGGGGCGTGATGTGCTTGCCGTCATGCCGACGGGGGCGGGCAAGTCGCTGTGCTATCAGATTCCGGCGCTTGTGCTGCCCGGCATCACGCTGGTGGTTTCTCCGCTGATCTCGCTGATGCGCGATCAGGTCTTTGCGCTGCTGCAAAACGGCGTGCACGCCGCTTATCTGAACAGCACCCTCACATCGCGGCAGTATGCGCGTGCCCTTGACAATGCGCGCCATGGCCTGTATAAGATCATCTACGTTGCGCCGGAACGGCTGATGACGGATGCCTTTTTGCGCTTTGCCCAGGGGGCGAATATCGCTCAGGTCGTCGTCGATGAGGCGCACTGTGTCAGCCAGTGGGGGCAGGATTTCAGACCCGGATATTTGCAGATCGAGCCGTTTATCGCCAGCCTTGCCGTGCGGCCGCGCGTCAGCGCATTCACCGCGACGGCGACGCAGGCCGTTCGCCAGGATATCGTGCGGTTGCTCAGGCTGCGCGAGCCGTATCCGGTGCTCACCGGGTTTGACAGACCCAATCTGTACTTTGAGGTGCGCAAAACGGGAGACCGGGATGCGGAGCTTCTGCACTTTCTTGGCGAGCACAGAGGGCAGAGCGGCATCGTCTACTGCGGCACGCGCAAGGCGGTGGAAGAGGTGGCTGACATGCTCTGCGAAAACGGCATCGAGGCGGTGGGCTACCATGCGGGCATGCCGGATGAGCAGCGCGGATGCGCGCAGGAAGATTTTGTATCCGACCGCGTGCCGGTGATTGTGGCGACCAATGCCTTTGGCATGGGCATAGACAAGTCGAACGTCTCCTTCGTCGTCCATTACAACATGCCCAAGGATCTGGAAAGTTACTATCAGGAGGCCGGAAGGGCAGGGCGCGACGGAGAGGACGCGGCGTGCTGTCTGCTTTACCACCCTTCGGATGTCAGGCTGAATACATTTTTGATCGATCATTCGCAAGACACCAGCCAGATGGATGCGCAGACGCAGCTGGTGGTTGCCGAACGGGCGCGCGAACGCCTCAAGCAGATGACTTTTTATGCGACGGGCAGCGGATGCCTGCGCGCGCGGATTCTTCGATACTTTGGCGAGGAGGTCAAAGAGCCCTATTGCGGCAACTGCTCGAGCTGCCTGGCCAGAGAACAGGAACGCGATGTCACGCGGGAGTCGGCCCAGATCGTGTCGATGGTTATTGCGCTCAACGGCCGGTATGGCAAGAGCATGGTGGCGCAGCTGCTTTGCGGCAAGAAGAGCGAGCGTATCCGCGAGAAGGGGCTGCACCGCCTTTCCGGTTTCGGCTGCCTGAGCGGGGAGAGCGAAGAGAATGTGCGCGCGATGATCGACGAGCTTGTTGCCTGCGATGTGCTCAGCGTGACAAGGGGCGATTATCCGCTTTTGCAGGCGGGAGAGCGCGCCCGCGAGATTCTGCGGGGCGATGAGCCGGTGCGCATGTCGTTGCTGCCCAAAGATGCAACGCCTGCCGTTTCGCGCCGTTTCCGGCGAGGGGCAGGGCCGGATAAAGCGCTGCTTGCCAGGCTTTCCAACCTGCGCAAAACCCTTGCCCAGCAGCAACGGGTTCCGCCGTTTATCATCTTCACCAACGCAACGCTGCGGGATATGGCGGACAAAAAGCCGCGAACCCGTGCGGCGATGCTCCGCGTGGCGGGTGTGGGCGAGGGCAAGATGGAGCGCTATGGCGAAGCCTTCTTGCGGGAAATTGCGCGCTACGAGGAGGAAACGCAGTGAAAAAGAACGCCGCTTTGCGAAATGGAAAAGCGCTGCTCTTTTGCCTGGCAGTCAGCGCGCTGGGGCTTTTGTTTTGCTCCCAGTGTTCGCCGCTCTATCCGCTCAACGTGTGGGGAGATGCCAACTGTCTGCTGACGGTGGGGCGCGTCATGCGCGAAGGCGGGGTGCTGTACCGGGATATCTATGAGCAGAAAGGGCCGACACTCTATTTGCTTCACGAGGTGGCTGCATGGATTGCGGA
>DVJV01000238.1 GCA_018716525.1 Candidatus Ventricola gallistercoris | reverse complement strand
TGCACCTGGGCAAGCGGGTGTTTGAAATGAGCATGATGGAGGAACAGCGCGCCGTGCTCGATCAGGTGGTCGCCATGGCGGCCCGGGCCGATGCCACCATCATCGCCGGGGATGTGTATGACAGGCAGGTGCCGCCAGCGGAAGCCGTGGCGCTTTTTGATGCATTCCTGACGCGCATGAGCGCTCAGGGGAGTCCGGTGCTGTTGATCCCGGGCAACCACGACAGCGCCGAGCGCATCGCCTTTGGCTCACAGCTGATGGACCGCAGCGGTGTGCATGTTGCGCCGGTGTACGACGGGCGGACGCGCAAGGTTGTGCTGCACGACGCGCATGGCGATGTGAATGTCTATCTTCTGCCGTTTGTTAAGCCCGCGCATGTGCGTGCAGCGCTGGGACGGGAGGATATAGAAGGCTATACGCAGGCCATTGAAGCGGCGATTGAGGCGATGCATGTGGATGGCGCCACGCGCAATGTGCTGGTGGCCCATCAGTTTGTCACGGGGGCAAGCCGGAGCGAGTCGGAGGAGGTTTCCGTCGGCGGGCTGGATGGCGTGGATGCGGAGGTCTTTTCGCCGTTTGACTATGTGGCGCTGGGGCACCTTCATGCGGCCCAGAGCCTGATGGATGGACGGGTTCGTTACAGTGGCGCGCCGGTGTGCTATTCGTTTTCCGAGGCAGGCCGGGAGAAGTGCGCGCTGCTTGTGGAGCTGGGAAAAAAAGGCGTGTGCAGCGTTACGCCATTGCCGTTTGTGCCGGTGCACGCCATGCGCAAGCTGCGGGGCCGCTTTGAAGAGCTGATGCGGCCGGAGTGCGCCACGCAGGATTATGTGCAGATCACCCTGACGGATGAAGAAGACGTGCCGGATGCGGTGGGCAAACTGACGGGCAACTACCCCAACTTCATGCAGCTGCTCTACGATAACGCGCGCACGCGCGCGGGTCAGGCTGAGTTTGACGCGCGGGATGCCGTGACGCGAACGCCGCTTGAGCTGTTTGAGGCGCTGTACTGCGCGCAAAATGGCACGCAGATGATCGCGCCGCAGCGCTCGCTGCTCACGGGCATGATGGAAACGATCTGGGAGGAAGACGCATGAGACCGGTTCTGCTGGAGATGAGCGCTTTCGGGCCGTATGCACAGAAGACGCAGGTGGCGTTTGACCGGCTGGGCAAAAGCGGGTTGTACCTGATTACGGGCGACACGGGCGCAGGAAAGACGACGATATTCGATGCCATCACGTTTGCCCTCTACGGGGAGGCGAGCGGAACGGACCGCAGCGGCACGATGCTGCGCAGCAAATACGCCCGGCCCGACGTGGAGACGTACGTCAGGCTGACGTTTGAGCTCAGGGGAAAGCGCTATATGGCGTGGCGGATGCCGGAATACGAGCGGCCGAGGCGGCGCGGCAGTGGCACCACGACGCAGAAGGCCGATGCGCAGCTCACCTGGCCCGATGGGCATGTGTCCACCGGCAGCCGGGATGTGACGCGCGAGATCGAAGAATTGATCGGGCTGACGCGGGAGCAGTTTGCGCAGATTGGCATGATCGCCCAGGGCGATTTTAAGCGTCTGCTGCTGGCGGGAACCGATGAGCGGCGCGCGATTCTCAGGCGCATCTTTCACACTGAGCGCTTTGAAGCGCTGCAGGAGCGCCTTGCGCAGCGGGCGTCGCTGCTTCGGCGCGAGCTTGAGGAGGCCGAGCGCGCAGCATTGCAAGATGCGCGGCAGCTGACGGTCCCCCCGCAGATGGAAGAAGCATTTCGTGCCCTTTCGCAGGAGGCCAGCTGGGCGGTCCTCCCCCGCATGCAGGAGATGGCCAGGCAGGGCCTTTTGTCTGATGAACAGCGCCAGCAGGAGCTGAGCGCGCGCCAGGCCTCTGTGCGCTCGCAGAGCGCTGCGCTCAGCGAACGCATCGGCCATGCCAAGGCGGTGGAAGCGGCGCGGAAGGAGCTGCAAGAGGTCGCTGCGCAGCGGGAGGAGGCGGCCCAAAGAGAGGCGCATTGGGCGGCACAGCGCGATGCGGCGGCGCAGCAGCGCCAGGAAGCGGACGATCTGGCCGCTCAGATGGGCGCGCTGGAGGCAAAACTGGCGGATTACCGGCGTGTGGAGTCGCTGCTCGGCGAAGCGGGCAATGCCCAGGCAGAGGCAGACGGGCTGCAAAGCGAAATCAAAACCGGTCAGGAACAGCTGGGAAAGCTGCGTGGGGATCTGGAAAAGGCGCGGGCCCGGGTTGCGGAGCTGGGCGAGAAGTCGGCCCGGCAGGTGCAAGCGCAGGAGGCGTTTCGCCGCGCTCAGGAGCGCGCGCAAAAGCTCGGCCAGCTTCTGGAAGCCGGACAGGACTGGGGAACCCAGCAGCAGCGGGCACAGCGCGCACAGGCGGCAGACGCGCGGACGATTGAACGCAAAAGCCGGATTCAGCAGGAGTATGCGCAGGCAGAAGCGGCGTTTTTCGGCGCGCAGGCCGGTTTGCTGGCTGCCAGGCTGGCGGATGGCGCGCCGTGCCCGGTGTGCGGATCGCTTCATCATCCCGCCCCGGCGAAAACGGCGCCGGATACAATCACCAGGGAGCAGCTCACAGATCTGCGGGATGCGCGCGTTCAGGCAGAGGAGGCAGCCGTCAGCACCCGTGCCGAGGCGGAGCGCGCATCGGGCGATTTGCTCGCGGCCCAAAGGCGTGTGCAGGAGCTGGCGGAAGAGTGGCTTGGCGTATTTCAGCCGGATGCAGTGATGCTTACGGCGCGAATGCAGCAGGAACAGGCCCAGGCAGAAGCGAGGGAACAAAAGGCGCAGAGCGAGAAGTTGCTTGACTATGTGCAAAGACTGCAAAGGACACAAGCGCTCATTCCCGAAAAGGAGCAGGAGGAGCAGGCGCTTTCGGCGCACATTCAGCAGATGCAAACCCGTGCCGAGTCGTGTCTTGCGCAGGCCAGGGAGCAGCGCCGCCAGGCACAGGCGCTGCTTGAGGGTCTTCCCTTTGGCAGTGAAGCGCAGGCACAGGCGCACGTCAAAGCGCTTGGCGAGCGGCGCAATGCGCTGCTCTTACAGGTGGATCAGGCGCAG
>DVJV01000237.1 GCA_018716525.1 Candidatus Ventricola gallistercoris | reverse complement strand
AGGCGGCCGCCCCCGTGGACAGCTATGTAACCCCTCTGCCCTGGGACATGCCCGGCTATGACAGCCAGGTTATCATGGCGGCAGGCGCATTCATCCAGGGCTCGTCCATCGAGCTCTCTGCCGATGGCCCGATCCGTCCGCCGTACGCCGTCTACTTCCAGGGTGGTCTGACCTGGGTGCATGCCAAGCTGGGCATCCTCATGAGCCTGCAAAAGCTCATCGACGCAGGCATCGTCAATCTCTGATTTTCTTTTACTTGCCAACAAAACACAAGCGGCTTGCCCCGGTTGCGTCAGGCAGCGCCTTCAAGCGTCTGCCCGGTATGCACGGGTGCAGGCCGCTTTGTTTGACTCTCCGCAATAAATGATTTCCATGACTCTCCGCAATAAATGATTTCCACCCCTTTGTTCCGGGCGGAAAATATGCTATACTGTTTTGGTTATCACTACGATTGGATGCAAAGAGGGATAGACGATGAAACACGAAGCCCGCGCGCTGGATCTGGGGCGTGCTCCCATCGGCAACGCCATGCTGCGGTTGGCGCTACCATCAGTCATCGCACAGACGATCAACATGCTTTACAACATGGTTGACCGCATGTACATCGGCAGCATTGAAGGTGTAGGCGCATTTGCGCTCACCGGTGTGGGCCTCACATTTCCGGTCATTACGCTGATCTCCGCCTTCGCTTCACTACTGGGCGCGGGCGGCGCACCTCTGGCTTCCATCAAGTTGGGAGAAAAGGATCAGGACGGCGCTCAGCGGATTCTCGGTGTCTCCACCCTGGTGCTGCTGCTGCTCTCTGTGGCGCTGTTTGCCGTCTTCCAGGTCATGATGGTGCCGCTGCTGAACGCATTCGGCGCAAGTGAAAACACATTGCCCTATGCCGTCGCATATCTGGACATTTACCTGTATGGTACGCCGTTCGTGCTGCTGGTGCTGGGGCTCAATCCTTTCATCACGGCACAGGGTCGCGCGAAAGAAGCGATGATCTCCGTGGTCATTGGCGCGGCGATCAATATCGTGCTCGACCCCATTCTCATCTTCGTGCTGCGCATGGGCGTGCGTGGCGCTGCACTGGCCACCATCATCTCCCAGGCGGTATCCTGCCTGTGGGTGATCAGCGCGCTGTATGCCAAGCGCTCCAAGATCTGCCTGCTGCCCAAAAACTTGCGCTTTGATCTGGGCATTTTCCTGCGCACGACAGCGCTGGGCGTCTCTCCGTTCACCATGGCTTTCACCGAAAGCGCCATCCAGGTGGTGCTCAACCGCGGCATGATGACCTACGGCGGCGACATGTACGTGGGCACGATGACCATCATCACCAGTGTCGTGCAGCTCTTTTCCACGCCGCTGTCCGGCTACACCAACGGCGTGCAGCCCCTGATGAGCTTCAACTATGGCGCGGGCAATCTCGATCGTGTTCGCCGCACGTTCAAGCTGCTGATCATCTCCACCGTGACCATCACCATGAGCTACTGGGCGCTCATCGAGCTGTTCCCCCGCGTGTTCATTTCGCTGTTTGCGCGCGATGAGGCGCTCATCGAACTGACAGTCCGCGGCCTGCGCATCTATGCGGCAGGATTGGGTGTATTCGGCCTTCAAAATGCCATTCAAAGCATGTTCGTGGGCCTTGGGCAGGCCAAGATCTCGCTGTTCATCGCCGTGCTGCGCAAGGTGATCCTGCTCATTCCGCTGGCGCTGGTTTTGCCCTGCTTCCTGGGTGTAACAGGCGTATATGTGGCTGAGCCCATCGCCGACATTCTCTCTGCGACGACGGCCACTTGCCTGATGCTCTATTACTTTAACCGCATCCTCGCCCATCGCGAGGCAGAACTGCAGCACAACCGCTAAAAGGGGGAAGCCTTCATGCACGCAGACTGCATCATACTCGGCGGTGGCGCAGCCGGCCTGTGTGCAGCTGCCACACTGGGACGTCAGGGCCTGAGCGTGACGTTGCTTGAACGGCTCGACCGCGTGGGCAAAAAGCTGCTCGCCACCGGAAACGGGCGCTGTAATCTCTCCAACGCGGACATGGACGCAGCCTATTACGGTAAAAGCGCGGATTTTGTGCGCCGGGTATACGCACAAACTCCGCCAGACGCCGTTCTTTCCTTCTTCTCCAGCCTGGGGCTGATGACCGCGATGGAAGAGGGACGCATCTATCCCCGGACGCTGGCAGCTTCCTCCGTGCTCGACGTGCTGCGGGCAGGATGCGCCCTCCCGGAAGTGACGCTGCAAACAGGCTGCGACGTGCAGGCCCTTTCCCCCTCGCGTCATGGCGGATGGAATGTGTGCACATCCGCCGGTGTGTTTTCCGCCACACGCATCTTGGTGGCCATGGGCGGCAGCGCAGCCCCCGGCATGGGAACGGATGGCTCCGGTACGCGCCTTGCGCAAAGCTTGGGTCACAGCATCACGCCGCTTTTCCCCGCGTTGGTTCAGCTTCGCTGCGATCATCCCGCTCTGCGCAGCCTCAAGGGCATCCGCGCGCAGGCTGCGCTCACCCTTCTTATAGACGGAAAGCCAGCCGCCATTGAGCGGGGTGAGTTGCTCTTTGCCGACTATGGCGTATCCGGCGTGTGCGTGTTTCAGCTCTCCGGCCACGCCGCATCCGCCCTGGCAGCCCGGCGCGACGTGCGCCTGTCCATCCATCTGCTTCCCGAGGCAGAAGATGTGCCTGCGTGGCTGGGGGCACGCATCTCCGCTTTCCCCTCTGTCGCGGCGCAGCTCCTCTTCACCGGCGTATTTCCTCGCCTGCTCACGCAAGCATTGCTGCGCCAGGCAGGCATTGCACCGGATACAGAGGCAAGCGCCCTGTCCGATGCACAGCGGCATGCGCTTGCGCAAGCCATTTGCGCCTTCCCGCTGCGCGTCACGGGTACACAGGGTTTTTCAAACGCTCAGGTCACACGCGGCGGCATTGCGCTCGATGAGGTTGATCCCTGTACAATGGCCTCCCGCCTCTATGACGGCCTGTACCTGGCCGGCGAGGTACTCGATGTGGATGGGCCCTGCGGCGGCTACAACCTGCATTTT
>DVJV01000236.1 GCA_018716525.1 Candidatus Ventricola gallistercoris | reverse complement strand
GAAGAAGGCCGAGCGCTGGCAGAAGATCGCGCGCGAGGCGGTCAAGCAGTGCGCGCGCGTGAGCGTTCCGCAGGTCGAGGCGCCGCAGAAGCTCGGCGCGCTGGCGGATGCATTCCGGGCGCTGGACGTGCTCATCGTCCCGTGGGAGGATGCGCAGGACGGCAGCATTGCCGCGTGCCTTGCGCCGTTTGAGGCGCAGCGGGCGCTGAACATGGGCATTCTCATCGGGCCGGAGGGCGGCATATCGGCGGAGGAGGCTGTGTGGCTTCGTGAGCAGGCCGGAGCAAAGCTGGTGACGTTGGGAGCGCGTATTCTGCGCACGGAGACGGCGGCGCTGGCGTCGCAGGCCATTGTCATGGCGCTGCGAGGCGAGATGGAATGATGATCCGGAAAATCAAAGGAGAAGACACGTTGACGCAACAGAATCAGACGGTGGCGTTTCACACGCTGGGGTGCAAGGTCAATCAGTACGACACGCAGGCCATGCGCGAGCGGTTTGAGGCGGCGGGGTATCAGACGGTCGATTTTGACGGCCCGGCGGATGTGTACGTGGTCAACACCTGCACGGTGACGGGTACGGGCGATAAAAAGAGCATGCAGACCATCCGCCGCTGTCACAGGCAGAACCCGGCGGCGCAGATTGTCGTCACAGGCTGCCTGGCGCAGCGCGCCGCTTCGGAGCTGACGCTGCCGGGTGTGCGCCTGGTGCTGGGCACCCAGCGGCGCGGCGAGGTGGTGGAGCTGCTGCACCGGGCAATGGAGCAGGAGTGCGCGCTGGTTGCGGTGGAGACGCTGCGCCAGGCGCCGTTTGAGCACCTGACCGTGCACGCGCACGAGGGCCATACCCGTGCGACGATGAAGATTCAGGAAGGGTGCGACCGCTATTGCACGTATTGCATCATTCCCTCGGTGCGCGGGCCGATCCGCTCGCGCCCGGTGGCGGAAATCGAGCAGGAGGCACAGAGCCTTTCGCAGGCGGGTTTTGCCGAGGTGGTGCTCACCGGCATCCACCTGACCAGCTACGGGCGGGATATGAAGGACGGCACCACGCTGCTCGATGCGATACGCGCTGTGCACGATGTGCCGGGCATTGCGCGCATCCGGCTGGGCTCGCTTGAGCCGGTTATCGTCACGCCTGCGTTTGTGCAGGGTGTGGCGGCGATACCCAAGGTTTGCCACCAGTTCCACCTGGCGCTGCAAAGCGGCAGCGATACGGTGCTTGCCAGGATGCACAGGCGGTACACCAGCGGGGAATTCCTGACGGCCTGTGCGCTCTTGCGCAATGCGTTTGACGACTGCGCGATTACCACCGATGTGATGACCGGCTTCCCGGGCGAGACGGAGGAAGAATTCGCGCAGACGCAGGAGACGTGCCGCCGCGCGGGGTTTGCGCGGATGCACGTGTTCCCGTATTCCGAACGGGAGGGCACGAAGGCTGCTACGATGCCGGGCAGTGTGCCGCGCGCCGTGCGGGAAGCGCGTGCGCGGGATCTGATCGCCCTGGGGCATGAACTGGAGAGACAGGCGCTTGATGCCCGCGTGGGCCGCACCGAACAGGTGCTCATCGAGGAGCTGGATGAGGCCGGGTGTGGCGTGGGGTATACGGGCGCGTATATGCGCGTGAGCGTGCCCGGGGCAAAGCCGGGAAGCATCGTGCAGGCAGAGATCACGGGCGTCGCGCCGGGCGGGCTGACCGGGCGCAAACTGGAGGCATGAAGTCCGCCGGGAAAATGGCCCGGCGGCATAAATCTGAACCATCGACAGCAAGGAGTGAAACGATATGAACGATTGTCTGTTTTGCAAGATCGCTGCGGGCGAGATCCCCAGCACGAAGGTCTATGAGGATGACGAGGCGCTCGCTTTCCGCGATATCGCGCCCCAGGCGCCGGTGCATGTGCTGGTCATTCCCAAAAAGCACGTGAGCGGCTGGTATGACGCGCAGCACGAGAGCGATGCGATGCTCGCCCACTTGATGCGCACGGCGGCGGCGGTGGCCAAGTCCGAGGGAATCGTGGAGAGCGGTTTCCGCGTGGTTTCCAACTGCGGTGCGGATGCACAGCAGTCTGTGCGCCATCTGCACCTGCATGTGCTGGGCGGGCGCGCCATGAGCGGCGAAATGGCCTGACAGGCTGCTCCTGAAAGGGACGCATATAAATTCTTTTTACTAAAATGCAAATTTCGGTTGACGAACCGAATTTGTTGCGCTATAATTAGCTGTACGGTACTCCATTGACGGCTGATTTGACGCAATGGATCGTCGAAGCTTGAGCCGAGGGGAGGGATACTAGATGTCTGAGATCCGTATTCGCGAGAATGAATCCCTGGAAAGTGCTCTGAGGAGATTCAAGAGGCAGTGCGCGCGTTCTGGCGTTCTGGCGGAGGTTCGTAAGAGAGAGCATTACGAGAAGCCCAGCGTTAAGCGCAAGAAGAAGGCCGAAGCGGCCCGCAAGCGCAAGTACTGATTCACAGAAAATGGCCCCATCGAAAGATGGGGCTTTTTATATCTGCCCAAGGGGAATCGGGGTTAATGCTAAGCCCGTTTGGAGGCTGGAGCCGGGCCGTGTATCCAGCCCTTTCCTTTTGACGGGGTTGCGTGTATAATACGGGTATCCGGCTGGATAGAGCAGAAGATCGGGCGCGGGAGGTGACGCGCGTTTGGAACGTGACGGGCTTTGTTCAGCTGAAAACAGAAAGAGAGGGGGGCGGTCTGCCATGGAGACGATCGAGGCGATTGCCGATGAAACCGTATTTCGAAACGACGAGAACGGGTATACCGTGCTGGTCGTCAAGGCCGGGCGCGCGCGTGTGTCTGCGGTGGGCGTCATGCCGCCGGTGACGCCGGGCGAGAAGCTGATCATCACCGGAGAGTGGACCGAGCACCCCGTCTATGGCAAGCAGATCAAAGTGCAGGGCATGGAGATCGAGAAGCCGACCACGCTTTCGGGCATTGAAAAATACCTGATGAGCGGCATGATCAAGGGCATCGGCCCGGCGACGGCCCGCCAGCTCATCAAAGCCTTTGGCGAACAGACGCTCGATGTGATTTACAGCGAGCCGCAACGCCTGCTGGAATTGCCGGGCATCGGCGAAAAGCGCGCGCAGATGATTCAGGAGAGCTATGCCGAGCAGGCAGAGCAGCGCGAGGCGATGGTGTTTTTGCAAAGCTATGGGGTCACGCCGTCGCTGGCGGTGAAGATCTTCAAGCGGTATGGGGAGAATGTCAAACAGGTCATCCGCAGCAATCCTTACCGGCTGGTGGAGGACGTGGAGGGCATCGGCTTTAAGACGGCGGATAAGATCGCCGCATCGCTGGGCATCGAGCGAGACAGCGAGTACCGCCTGAGCGCCGGGCTCAAGTTCGTGCTGGAGGATGCGACATCGGGCACGGGGCATTGCTACCTGCCCAGGCCCGAGCTTGTGCAGGCCGCGCAGCGGCTGCTGGGCAACGGTCAGGAGGCCATCGACCACGAGCTCGACGCGCTGATCCTGGCGCGGGAGATCGTCGCGCAGATCCTGCCGGATGAGCAGGGCGAAGAGGTTGTGGCGCTCTATCAGCCGCAGACGTACCGGGCAGAGAAGGAAGTGGCCGGCCGCCTGCGCGAGATGATCGAGGCCATGCCCGACACCATGGCCAGCGATCTGCAGGCGCAAATCGACGAACTGGAGGGGCTGGAGGGGCTGGCCTTCCACCCGCAGCAGCGCCAGGCGATTGAAACCGCGGTGAAAAGCGGCATGACCGTGATCACCGGCGGACCGGGCACGGGCAAGACGACGATCATCAAGTGTATCATCAAGCTGCTGAGCGTGCACGGCGACGTGGCCCTTGCCGCGCCGACGGGGCGCGCGGCCAAGCGCATGAGCGAGGCCTGTGGCATGGAGGCCAAGACGCTGCACCGCCTGCTGGAGTACGGCGGCGAGGAAGGCGAGTTTGCGCGCACGCAGGACAATCCGCTGGAGATGGACACGCTCATCATCGACGAGATGTCGATGGTGGACATCTTTTTAATGCGCTCGCTGCTGCGCGCGCTGGTGCCGGGCACGCGGCTGATCATGGTGGGCGATGCAGATCAGCTTCCCAGCGTGGGGGCGGGCAACGTGCTGCGGGATATTCTGGACAGCGGCGCGGTGCCCTCTGTGCGGCTCACGGAGATTTTCCGGCAGGATGAAAAGAGTATGATCGTCTACAATGCTCACCGGATCAATCACGGCGAAGCGCCCCGGCTCAATGCCAAGGGAAGCGATTTCTTCTTTGAGCGGGCGCAGTCTCCTTCCGACGCGGCGCGGCAGATCGTGGCGCTGTGTGCGACGCGGCTTCCCGGGTTTGTGGGGCTCGATCCGGTGCGGCAGATGCAGGTGCTTTCCCCCACCAAGAAGGGTGAGTGCGGGGTTTGGGCGCTCAACCAGCTCTTGCAGGCGGAATTCAATCCGCCTGCCCCGCAGAAGCACGAGCGCGTGCGGGGGGATACGACATTCCGCGAGGGCGACAAGGTCATGCAGACGCGCAACAACTACCAGCTCGAGTGGTCGAAGGAAGGCGTGTTCGGCTGGGAGGACGGGCAGGGTGTGTTCAACGGCGATATCGGTTTTGTCACCGAGATCGACCCGCAGGAACACACGCTGCGCGTGCGGTTTGACGATGACCGCGTGGCTACCTATGAAGGCGGGGATGTGGATGACCTCGAGCTGGCCTACTGCATCTCGGTGCACAAGAGCCAGGGCAGCGAGTTTCCCGTGGTCATCCTGCCTGCGGTGGGCGGCCCGCCGATGCTGCTCACGCGCAATTTGCTGTACACGGCGGTCACGCGTGCGCGGCGGCTTGTGATGATTGTGGGCCGGGAGGCGGCCATCGACCAGATGATCGCCAATGTGAACACGCGCAAGCGCTACAGTGCGCTGCGCTGGCGGCTGGAGCAGATGATGAATCTGTGAGCATCGCCGCGCTGGAGCCATTGCCCCGGCGCATTTGTGGCACGTCTTCAGGGCGGGAAAAGGAGGAAGCGGCGTGGGAACGGTGGCAGAGCACATCCGCGCATTGGCGAAGTGCGTGGGGCATACGGCGGATGCATGGCTGTTTCCGCGCGATGTCGCGTGCCTGTGCTGCGACAGGGCGCTCTCTGAAGAGGCGCGCGACGGGCTGTGCCCTTCCTGCAAGGCTGCGCTTGATGAGGCCTTTGCACGGATGCAAGAGAGCAAGGAACCGTCGCAGCCGCTGCCGCCGGGGCTTGACTATGTGCACGCGGCATTTTCATATGATGCGCAGGCCAGAAGGCTGATCACGCAGCTCAAGTTTCAGTCATTGCGCTCAGCGGCGGTACCGCTTGCGCGCGCGATGAGCATGATGCCTGCCGGAGAGGAAGACGTGATCGTGCCTGTGCCGACCACAAAGCGCAGGCTGCGCGAGCGGGGGTTTAACCAAGCGGCGCTTCTGGCGCAGTGGCTGGGCCGGCAGTGGAAAATGCCCGTGTGTGAGGCCCTTGAGCGGAGCGATACCCATGCCGCCCAGGTGACGCTCAGCGCCAGGCAACGGCGGCGCAACCTGGTTGGCTGTATGCGCGCAGTAAAGGATGTGGCGGGAAAGCGAGTTTTGCTGGTGGATGATGTGTACACCACCGGTTCCACGGCGCAAGAAGCGGTCAGGGCCCTCCTTGAGGGAGGCGCAGCAGGCGTGGGGATGATGGCCGCAGCGCGAACCTTAACTGTGGAAGAGGAAAAGTTGAACGATCTTTTCATGCCCCGGAGAAAATGAGAAGGGTTTTTTTGACAAAGTATACGGGAAATGGAGAAAAATTTTATAAAACGACTTGCATTTTTCTCCACGCGCGTATATAATGTCTGCGTATGATCACGTCGGGTCTGTGGTTGAAAGTCGATGCCAGTCGCAGGCGAAACGATCCACGTAATCCGGTCAAAGTATCGGGGAGCATGGTGCGGCTTAGATGTAAGTCCGTCCAGGATTTTCCTGAGAGGGTTAGTAGTGGGGCACGGATGTGTATGAGCGAAAGCTCCTGACGGCGAGTGTGGGGTCAAAAACCAGGTCAGCCGAACGTATCATGCTTATCTCTATTTATTTTTTTCGGAGGGGAATATCCCATGTATCAGGACAAGACTTTGACCTGCAAGGACTGTGGCCAGGAATTCGTGTTCACCGCCGGTGAGCAGGAGTTCTACGCGGAGAAGGGCTTCCAGAACGAGCCGACCCGTTGCAAGGCCTGCCGCATCGCCCGCAAGAACAGCCGCCTGGCCAACGGCGAAGCTCAGCAGCGCGAAATGTACGAGACCACCTGCGCGCAGTGTGGCGCCCCGACTCGCGTGCCTTTCATTCCGAAGAACGACCGACCCATCTACTGCAGTGAGTGCTACGCGGCTCGCCGTGCTGCCCGCTATTGATTGATGAAACAAGTCCCGCGCATCTGCGCGGGGCTTTTTGTATGCCCGGAAAATGTGTCGTGTGTTTGCCAGGCTTCGCGCCGGAAAACGACAGGGAAACAGCCCGTGACGCTATACAATGAACGCATCAGGATAGCGAAAGCGGGTGTGGCGGATGGCAGAGCATACGATTGCGGCAGGCAGCAGGCGCGCCGGTGTGGAAAGCGATGCGCCGGGGGGATTCGGCGTTTTTTTGCAGGGAATTGAAAGGACGTTGCGCATTCGCGGCACGCTGGTCCAGCGCGTGCTTTGCGCCGCGCTGATGGCGCTGCTCACGGGTGCCGCGCTTCCCGGAGGGGGATATGCCTGCCAGATTGCCATGTTCGCGGTGGTGCTCCGGCTGGGCTTTTGCGTTCCGGCGGCGTTTGTGGGGATCATGGCCGGGTTTGCCGCGCAGTATGGCCTGGGCGATCTGTCGGGTTGCTGGCAGCTTCCCGCTGCGACGCTCCTTTGGCTGAGCACGGGGCTGTGGGCTCAGCGCAGCAGCCGGATGCGCATGGCAGCCGCCGTGTTTCTGGTGCAGCTCACGGGCGTGGTGGTCATGGGCATGACGAGCGTGCTCTCTGTGGCGGTGGTGGTGCTCTCCGCGGCGGCCAGTGCGGGGCTTTCCGTGCTCTATGACGGCGCGGCGCTGAGCGTGTGCCATCGCGACGAGCTCGACGGCGAAACGCGCCCGCTTTGTGTGGTGGCGGTGTGCGCCTCGCTCGCCGCCGGAATCCTGCCGCTTCCGGGCGGTTATGTGATCGCGGGCGCGCTGGCTGCGTACCTGACGCTTGAGCATGCGTATGTCGGCGGTGCGCAGCAGGCCATCCTCTGCGCGGGGGTGGTGGGTGGCGTGGTCTCGCTGGGCCAGGGCAGCCTGCACACGTGCGCCATGCTGCTGTGCGGCGGTTTCTTGGCAGGGGAGATCAAGACGCAGCGGCGCAGCGTCTGTGCCCTGCTCATGCTCTGTGGCATGGCGGCAGCCGGCGCGCTGCTGGGGGGCGATATGCAGGCCGTGCGGCTGCTTGCCTATGCGTTGCCTGGGTTTGCGCCGTTCCTCGTGCTCTCCAGCGTGCAGCGCACAGCGGTGACGGGGCTCATCGAGCGCGAAGTGCCGGAGGAGATGACCCAGTCCGAAGCGGTGGCCGTGCGCAGCGCGTCGATGATTCACGCCTGGGCGAACCTTTACGAGGATACCGCCCGGATGATGGAGGGGCTGGGCGCCTCTGGGGAGGAAAACCCGCTGGTTTGCCAATGCGTGCAGCTTTTGCAGAAGACGAGCGCGGCGGCGCACCAGGTCTGCGAGCGGACGCTCAGCGAGATTCACCCGGATGATGACGCATACAGGCGCGTGCGCTATGCGCTGCTGCGAGCTGGGTTTGAGCAGGTGCGGGTTGCCTATGCGCTGCGGATCGCGGGCCGCATGGAGGTCATGCTTCTCAAGCCAGAACATGTCGCGCCGGTGATGCTCAGCAAGCTGGTGGCCGACGGTTGCCGCCTGCCAATGCGCGCCTGTGCCCGCGAGGGACTGCTCAGCACACAGGCAGTCTTTGAGCAGTCGCCCGCGCTGGAGATGGAGATCGGGGCGGCTACGCGCAGCCGGTCCGGCGAGGAGGTGGCGGGCGATAGCTATGTGTCCCGCGCGCTGGCGGGCGGGCGCCATGTGCTGGCGCTGTCTGACGGCATGGGCAGCGGCGTCAGCGCCCGGCAGGAGAGCCACGCGGCCCTTCGGCTGATGGTGGAGAGCCTGCGGGCGGGGTATACGCGCGCGCAGGCGCTGGATGTGGTCAACGCGCTGATGCTCATGTGCACGGGCCGCGAGATGTATGCGACGATGGATCTGTGCGTGTGCGATCTGCACAGCGGCGAGACGGCGTTTGAAAAGCTGGGGGCATGCGCCTCCTATGTGGTGCGGGATGGGGAGGTGCGCGCCATTGGCGCGGATACGCTGCCCGTCGGCGTGCTGCCGGAGGTGGAGTCGCGTTCACTGCGGATGACGCTCGTCCCGGGCGACGTGGTGGTGATGCTCACCGACGGCGTGTGCGACGCCTATCCGGGCGGGGAAGCGGCGCTGCGCGAGGCCATTGGGAAACTGGCATGGCTGCATCCGCAGGCAGTGGGCGAAAAGCTGATCGCACAGGCCATGGATGGTGGCGTGGCCGGGGACGACATGACGGTGCTTTGCGCTAAAATCAGCAAATCAACCTTAGAGTGATGGCAAAGGGGAACGGGCGGATTTTGGGCAAGGCGTGGGGACGGAGAATGGGTATTCTCCGTCCCTCGGCGTGTCGAAAAAGTCCGCCTGCGGCGTCCTTTTCCGAGTATTTGCATTGTTTCCCTCTCGGCTCTATGAGCCTCCCGGGCGGGAAACAGTGCAAGGAAACCTTGCTGCGCAAGGCTTCCGAATCCGCCGCACATGTCGCCGGATTCGGATTGCATTTGGAGG
>DVJV01000235.1 GCA_018716525.1 Candidatus Ventricola gallistercoris | reverse complement strand
TACTGCTTTGGCTACATCGCTTGTTGTAATTCTTACGTGTAGATGATCTTCATCAATATCAGTTAAGTTTTCAAGAGCGAGGAGCACATCACGCACGCAGTCCATGTCCAATTTCACAAGACCACTTCCTTTCCCTGCCATTTTATCACAGGGGAAAGGAAAACGCCAGAAAGGAGGGAGTCCATGAAAACCATCAAGAAATACCGCGAGGCGCGCGGCATCAAGCAAGTCGATCTGGCGGCGCAGTTTGGCGTCGCGCAGCCGACTGTCGTCAAGTGGGAGAGCGAGGGCGGCTACCCGCCGAGCCGGGTCATGCCCGAGCTGGCGGCCTTCCTCGGCTGCACCATCGATGACCTGTACGCGGACGAGCCGGAAAAGGAGGCGGGGTAAATGAAGAAACTTCTTCGCTGGTTTTCTGACGCTTGGAAAGAAGCCCCATATCGTCATCCGTATTTGCCGCTGGTAATATCTATTGCTGCGCTGACTATTTCACTTGCTAAGTGCTTTATACGAATAATGCAATAACGGCAACGATCAGAGCGGCAATGGCAATCCCAGTAGTGATCTTGTAGCGTAATTCAATCTGATAGTGTTCTTCCAAAGCGGCCTCGCCATTTGGGTTAATACGGTAAACACCAACGATTTCGTTCTTACCCTCTTGGTATTGGACAGACCGATCTAAGTAATCCGGATATAGATATTCGATTTGGTACCGAACATCAATATTAGGCAGCTCATTTTGCAGGTCGTCAACAAAAATATAATCCGGTTTATGCTGCATGAATTGCATCAGAACCTTGCGGGAGTCTTTGCTAAGCATAAAAAATCACACCTTTCCACCTGATTCTACCACAGGGGGAAGGAAAACACCAGAAAGCAAGGAGGTGAGAAGAAGATGGACGATCTTTGTAAGCTGAATGCAGCGCTCATAGAGGCGCAAGAGAAAGGTGCGCGAATGATGGCAGAGCGGACCGCCAGACCGCGCGGCACGGATAAAGCCCGCGTCATCCGCGTCATCGTAACAGAATCCCTGTTGGGACGAGGCACCGCAGATGATCCAGTATCAATCATCTCTCAGTACTGGTCTCTGGATGGGAGGCTGCTGGCTGATTCCCGGTTGACTGATGTGAGAAAGGAGTACGAAAATGCCTTGGATTAGTAGAAAAGAGTTATCGGAAATTTATACCCTGCTGGGAAGGCAGGGGGATTCCATCCGCGAGATGAAAAAACGGCTCGATAATCAGAAAAACGCGATTGAGGATCTCCGGTTTTCCTCCAAAGCGCGAACCTATTCGATGGGTGAAGTCGATCTCGCCAAGCTGGCGATCAAGGTCGAGGAGATCAACCGCATGATCGAAAGCGGACAGCTTGCGAAGGCCGCGGCGGACAGGCTTGTTAAAGATATTCTCACGGCCTATTACAAGGGGATGCAGTGATGCGAATGCTGATTTTGTTTTGCACGAGCTCGATTATTTCAGCAATCTACAATGTCGGGGACGCGATTGTGCCTAAAAGAGGGATGAGGAAACTGGCTTGTGCGTGGATGATTCTCGCAGGTATCGCATTGGTGTTGCAAATCTTTGGATGGAGGTGAGCTGAATGTCTGGTAAATACCTGACGATCGCAGAGATCGCGGAGCGGTGGATCTGCTCCAAGGACTATGTGCGCAAGCTGATCATCAGCGGACAGCTGTCCGGCACCAAGCTGGGCGGATGGAAAGTCCGGCAGGATGAGCTGCTGCGCTATGAAAAGGCCAAGGAGAAGCGGGACATGGAGGAACTGCGGGTGCAGCGCGTCGGCTTCTTCCCCGGTGCATGAACGCATTATAGCATGAAAAGGAGGTTTGAACCAGTGTGCGAAACTACAGGAATATCTACCAAACTGCGCGCGAGCTGAAGGGTTTGACGCAGGAAGCCGCCGCCGAGCGCCTGGACATATCGGTCGATAGCTTGGGCGCGTATGAGCAGGACCGGCGCAGGCCGCCGGACAGCACAGTGCTGCGGATGGCACAGCTGTATGACTTTCCATATCTGTGCTACCAGCATATTGCGTCGGGCGAGCTGGGCGGCGTGCTGCCGGAAGTGACGCCGACATCGCTCGAACAGGCGACGATGCGGCTGGTGCGTCTGATTGGTAAGTTCGCCAAGTCCGGCCGGCTGGATCAGCTGCTCGAGATCAACGAGGACGGGCGGATCACTGCCGAGGAGCGTCCGCTGCATGACGCGATCATGGCCGAACTGCGCGATATAACATCCACCTATCTCGAGTTGGATTGCGCCACGCAAAAGGAAAGCGCCCAGGGCGGCGGCAACCGCGACTGAGCGCATGTAAAAGAAATCTACTTACAGGATAAAGCAAAAGTCCGGCGCTGTCAAGCGGCAGCGCCGGGGGAAGGGTGAAAAATATGAGAAACACCGCAAAGAAGATGGAACCGGCTGAGCCGCTCCGCGCTGTGCCGGAAGGGGACAAGCAGGGCAGGCAGGCGCGCCGTCTGGCGCTGGGCTTTGGGCTGATGCTGGTGGCGGGCGCGCTGTCGGATGGCGGCGTGCTGCCGCTGTGGGGTACGGCGCTGCTGCTCGCGGCAGGACTTGCCGTGCTGTGCTCGGCTGTCGGGAAGGAGGCGTCGTGATGCTGGTAACCGTAAAGTTTGAGATCCCGCACGATCTCCAGCCGCGCATCCGCGCGCTGGGGAAGCAGCTTGGCCTGCCGCTTGACATCATGTGCGTCATGCTGCTGCAGGATGGCTATGTCACGCATCTGCGGCAGTCTATCGCCCGGGCGGAAGCGGACATCCGGAGCTGGAAGGAGGCCGCGCAATGATCTGGTACTTACTCGCGGCGCTGTCGCTCGGCTGCGTGTTCATGGCGCTCAGCTTGCTGATCAGCCGACTGATGAGCAAGCCCATGGAAAGGCGGTGGCGGCGGTGATGCGCAGGTTTACCCCCGAGGAGCTGGGCGAGATCCGGACAAGTTATCGGCAGGCCGCTAACCCTACGGCACAAATTGGGATACTGGCGCAGCTGTATGCCTGTACGACGAACGACATCCGTAATGTGCTGCGCCTTGCCCCCCTGTCGCCCAAAACCAAAACCCTGCTGCAGTGGACGGAGGAAATGACCGACCGGCTGCTTGTGCTTGCAGACGGCAGATATACTGTGGGGGAAATCGCGGATGATTTGGGCATAGCCCGGCAACAGGTCGCTTCACGCGCTCAGCGGCTGCGCAAGCAGGGGTACATACTGCTTTTTAGCGGCTCGCCTGTAATACCCAGGGACAAGTGCGCCCAAAAGGGAGGTAGCAGTGCATGAGCTTCACCTACCAGTTCAACACGACCTGTGCGGCGGTGTATGGCGTGCCAGAAGCGGTGTTTATCCATCAGCTGTACTTCTGGTGCCGGGTCAACGAAAAGAACGGGCGCAACCTGCATGACGGCCGCTATTGGTCGTACAACAGCATGAAAGCGCTGCGGGAAATCTTTGATTTCTGGTCGCCCAGCCAGCTGGAAACAGTGATCAAAAACTGCCGGAAAAAGGGCGCGATCCTGACCGCAAACTATTGCACCGACCCTCGCGACCGGACGCTTTCCTACACAATTACCGATTCTGTGAAATGCATTTATGAAAAGTCAGAAATGAGTGACGGAGATTTCAGAAATGCATTTCCGAAATCTAAGAAATGTATTAAAGGAACAGTTGGTAACCCTACAGTTGGTAACACAGATATACTTCCCCTTTTCGACCGTTTTTGGGGCGCGTACCCACGCAAGGTGAGCAAGGCCGATGCCAGAAAGGCCTTTGCGAAGCTCAACCCCGATGTGGCGCTGGTGGAGGACATGCTGCGGGCGCTGGACTGGCAGAAGCGCCTGCCTGAGTGGACGAAGGATGGCGGGCAGTTTATCCCGTACCCCGCGACCTGGCTGAACGCCCGCCGCTGGGAGGACGAGCCGGATGGAGCAGCGATAGCGACCGAGACGGTACACCTCAAGGAGGATGATTACCCGTGGCTATGACCGACGAGGCGCTCCGCCTGTATGGCGACCATAATGCCGCTTTGCCCGGTATGGTATACTGGGGCAAAGGAGCTGATTGAAATGACTGCTAAAAACGATCTGACGGCAAGACTGGTCGCCCTAATGCCCGGCATGGAGGAGAAAATCACCGAAATCCTTTCGGGATTTGAGGTCATGCACGCGAAATCCTACGAACGCGCCAATCTGCCGCGCCGGATCGATGCGTTTTTGGCAGCCAAGAAGATCGACGGCCTGACGCCTGCCACGCTCAAGGGCTACCGCGAGACGCTGCGCATGTTTGCGCGGCGGGTGTACAAGCCCGTGCAGAAGATCACCACGGACGATCTGCGCGAGTACATCGCCTATCTGGGCGACGAGCGGCACCTGCGCGACACCACCACGCAGACGCACATCAATGTGCTGCGCAGCTTCTTCCAGTGGCTCACGGATGAGGACGTAATTAAGAAAAATCCAATGCGCAAGATCAAGTCGCTCAAGATCGACCGGCTGCGCAGCCGTCACCCACTGACCGCGGAGCAGCTGGAGCTGCTGCGGGACGGCTGTGCAACGTACAAGGAAAAGGCGCTGATAGAATTCCTTGTCAGCTCGGGCTGCCGCCTGGGCGAGGTGGTCGGCATCCGGCTGGACCAGGTGGACTGGCAGGCACGCCGGGTGACGGTGACCGGCAAGGGGAACAAACAGCGGGAGGTGTATTTCAGCGTCAGGGCGAAGCTGATGCTGCAAATGTACATCAAAGGACGGCGGGGAGGTGATGCGCTGTTCGCCAGCTCGCGCGCACCCTATGCGCCCATGGGGCCGCGGTCGGTACAGAAAATGCTGGCCAAATTAGGCCAGCGCATCCATGCGACGCGGCGCGTGCATCCGCACCTGATGCGGCACACGTTTGCCAGCCAGGCACTCAACGGCGGCATGGATCTCACGGTGATCCAGCACCTGCTGGGACACACCGACCCCAAAACCACGCTGATCTACGCGGAGCTGAGCCCGCGCAGGGTGCAATATGAGTACGAGCGAATTATTGCATAGTTGACCGAAGGACATCAAACCCGCGCCGCTTGGCGCATACAAATAAAAGGCCGTAGGCCGGGAGGAACATAAAATGGATCGAGTAACCGAAATGAAAGCCGCTATCGCGGCGGCAATTGCCGTGCTGACCGCCCTGTGGGGCTGGTTTGGATGGGTAGTGGTGCTGTATGTCGTGTGCATGATCGGCGACTACCTGACCGGCACGGCGGCAGCGATGCGCAAAGGCGAGTGGACAAGCCAGGCGGCGCGGGACGGCATCTGGCACAAGTGCGGCAGCATCGTCGTCGTGCTGGTGTCCGGCGCGGCAGATCTGCTGCTCGGCATGATCATCGACCATATCCCAGGCATCACGCTGCCGTTTGAGTATACCGTACTGATCTGTCCGGTGGTGGTGATCTGGTACATACTCACCGAGTTGGGCAGCATCGTCGAGAACGCGGTGGCGCTGGGTGCGCCTTGCCCGGCGTGGCTTGGTACAATTATCGATAAAACGCTGGATGTTGTCGACGGCGCGGGCGAGAGCGTCGCGGGGAAGGAGGACGACAAGGTATGAAGATCTTACTGATTGCAGGCCACGGCGGCACGCCGTATGATTCGGGCGCGGTGGGCTGCGGCTATACCGAGGCTGTCGAGACGCGCCGCATGGCGAATGCGGTCGCGCCGCTGCTGCGGGCGTATGGCTTCGATGTCGCGCTGTACGACCAGAGCAAGGATGCGTACAAAGTCGTCACGCAGGGCGGCTCGCTGCCGCTCACGGGCGTGTCCTATGTGCTCGAGTTTCACCTGAACGCAGCGGCGAACGATACGGCGGGCAATGGCGCCACCACTGGCACGGAGATTTTCGTGCATACGAACGAGCAGGGCGTGACCGTCGAGCAGGCAATCTTGCGCAGGATCGCCGCGCTGGGCTTCAAAAACCGCGGGGTCAAGCGCAGCTCCGGGCTGGCCGTGCTCAAGCACGTCTTTAACCGCGGCGTGAGCCATGCGCTGGTGGAGACGTGCTTTATTGACGACAGGGACGATATGAACCTGTACGGCGCGAAGTTTGACACCATCGCCCGCGCGATCGCGGACGGCGTGGCAGAGGGCTTCGGCAAGACGGTGCAGGAGCCGGAGACGGAGGACGATGAAGTGGTCGAAAAGAAAACGGTTGCCATTGATGGTAAGGATTATACGTGCTCGTGCATTGAAAAAGCGGGCGAAAATTACATGCGCCTGCGCGACCTGACGCAGGCGGGCTACGGCATCACCTATGACGCCAGGACGCAGGTGCCGGGCATTGTCGCGCCGATGACGCGGCCGGGCGACATTGCGGT
>DVJV01000034.1 GCA_018716525.1 Candidatus Ventricola gallistercoris | reverse complement strand
CGCCAGCGCATTGTGATCACCGAGATTCCGTACATGGTCAACAAGGCGCAGCTCGTTGAGAAGATTGCCGAGCTGGTGCATGACAAGCGCCTGGAGGGCATCAGCGACATCCGCGACGAGAGCGACCGCGAGGGAATGCGCATCGTCATCGAGCTCAAAAAGGACGTCAACTCGGCCGTCGTGCTCAATTACCTGTACAAGCACACCCAGCTTCAGGATGCGTTCGGCGTGATCATGCTGGCGTTGGTGGATGGCGTGCCGAAGGTGCTCTCGCTGCACCAGATGCTCTACCACTACCTGGAGCACCAGAAGGATGTCATCACAAGGCGCACGCGTTATGACCTGGATAAGGCAGAGGCACGCGCTCACATCCTGGAAGGCTTGCTCATCGCGCTTGACAACATCGACGAGATCGTGCGCATCATCCGCGGGAGTGCAAACACGGTGGAAGCCAAGGCTCAGCTGATGGAGCGCTTCGGCCTGTCGGACAAGCAGGCCCAGGCGATCCTGGATATGCGTCTGGCCCGCCTGACAGGTTTGGAGCGCGAGCGGTTGCAGGAGGAATACGCCGAGCTGCAAAAGACCATCGCTTATTTGCGGGCAGTGCTGGGCGATGAGAAGATGGTGCTCTCGATCATCCGCGAGGAGATTCTGGCGATCAAGGAGAAGTATGCCGATGCGCGCCGCACGCAGATCAGCCTGATGGACGGGGAAATCGACCCCGAAGACCTGATTCAGGAAGACAGCGTGGTCGTGACGCTGACGCACATGGGCTATATCAAGCGCATTCCGCGTGCGACGTACCGCAGCCAGAACCGCGGCGGCAAGGGCGTGATGGGCATGACCACCCGCGAGGAGGACTACGCAGAGAAGCTGCTGGTGACCTCCACGCATGACGAGATCATGTTCTTCACCAACCGCGGCCGCGTATACAGCCTCAAGGGATACGAGATCCCCGAAGCCGGGCGAACGGCGCGCGGCACGGCGATTGTGAACCTGCTGCAGCTGGATGGCGGCGAGAAGGTCACAGCCATGATTCCGCTGCCGCGTGAGCGCGAAAACTGCTATCTGGTGATGGCCACGCGCTGCGGCACGATCAAGAAGACGGCGCTTGATGAGTTTGCCAACCTGCGCAAAGCCGGCCTGATTGCGGTTGTGCTGCGCGAGGAGGATGAGCTCATCGGTGTGGAGCTGACTGACGATACGTGCCAGCTCATGCTGGCCACCCGCATGGGCCAGGCGATCCGCTTTGACGAGCGCGATGTGCGCGTCATGGGCCGCAACTCGATGGGTGTGCGCTCGGTCGATCTGGCGGAGGACGACGAGGTCATCTCCGTGGCAAAGGTCGAGGAGGGCGCGCAGGTGCTCGCCATCACGGAAAATGGCTATGGCAAGCGCACCCAGATCGACGAATTCCGCGTGCAATCCCGCGGCGGCAAGGGCATCATGGCCATGCGGCTGACGGAGAGAACCGGCCTGTTGGCGGCGCAGCTCCTCGTTCACGAGGATGAGGACATCATGCTCATCACTGACGATGGCACGATCATCCGTATGCCGGTGTCGGATATCTCGGTCATTGGCCGCGTGTCGCAGGGCGTGCGCGTGATGCGCGTGGAGGAAGGCAGCCATATCGTCTGCGTGACGGCGACCGAACGCGATGAAGACAGCGAGAACGAATCACCGGATGAAGCCTCCACCGAAGCGCAGGAGGGCGAATCGCTCGACTGGCAGGGCGGGAAAGAGCCGCAGGGCAATTCTCAGGAGGATGACGATACACAGGTGTAACCGAATATGCAGGGGGCTGCCGGGCGGCTGGCCGGGCAGCCCCATTTTTGCGCAGTTTGCGCAGAGGCATAGTATCTGCAAATACGGATGGATGAGGGGAGAAATTCTGTGAAAAGTAAGGCGTGGCTGGTCGTGCTGGCGGTGGCCGGTGTGAGCGTTTCCGGCCCGATGGTCAAATGGTCGCTTGCCTGCGGCGCATCGCCGGTGATGATCGCCTTCGGGCGCATGCTCATCAGCGCGGCGATCCTGCTCATTCCCGCCCTGAAAAGCGGTGAACTGATGAAGGTGCTGCGCGCACCCAAGCGGCAGCTTGCCCTGGCCACTGCGGCGGGCGTGCTGCTGTCGCTGCACTACGCAAGCTGGATGACGTCCATGAGCTTTGCCTCCACGTTTGTTTCCACGGCGCTGGTATGCACGCAGCCGCTGTTTGTGGCGGCGCTTTCCGGC
The DNA here is from genome assembly GCA_018716525.1 of Candidatus Ventricola gallistercoris. Taxonomy (GTDB): domain Bacteria; phylum Bacillota; class Clostridia; order Christensenellales; family Aristaeellaceae; genus Ventricola; species Ventricola gallistercoris. The sequence goes on along the minus strand of DVJV01000034.1, from coordinate 3,942 downwards.
GTGCTGCTGCATGAGCCGATCAAGCGGGAGGCCATTCCCGGCGCCATCGTGGCGGTCATCGGTGCGGCGGCCATTGGCTTGCTCTCGATGGGGGGCGAGCATGGCAGCCTCGTGGGCGATGTGCTGGCACTGGTCGGCGCGATGTTCATCGCGGGGCACTGGCTCTGCGGCCGTGCAGCCCGGCACGATATGCCCGCGATCGGGTATATGACGTTTGTGTATGGGGTTACGGCGTTTTGCCTGCTGCTCATGGCGCCGTTTACAGGCGGGTTTGCGGTAACGCTGCCGTCGATGGGCGGCATATTGGTGCTGGCGCTGGTGTGCACGTTGGGTGGCCATGCGCTCATGACCTACCTGCTCGGGTATGTCAGCGCGGATGTGGTGTCCTTCGCGCTGCTGGGTGAGCCGATCGGTGCGGCGATCTGGGCGCTCGTGCTCTTTGGCGAGCAGGTGACAGTGCCGCTGCTCATCGGCGGCATCACGGTCATCGTGGGCCTGGGCATGTATACCTACGGCGAAATGATGGCGGCAAGGCGTACCGGCCGCCGGTGAGGCGGAAAACGGCGGAGGGGCGATTCTCTCTTGCGTTTTCCGCCTGTTTTTGCTATCATAGTACGGGTAAAGAATGAATGAATCGCGGGCTGGGTTTGGCCCGCGGAAAGAGGCAATTATGGCGAAGAGGGATGTGCTCGACCTGCGCGACATCGTTTCGGATGCGCGCGCGTTTGAGGGAAAGACGGTCACCCTGCAGGGCTGGGTGCGCAACCACCGCAAGCAGAAGAACATTGGCTTCATGGAGTTTTTTGACGGCACGGTGCTCGCGCCCATGCAGATCGTATACGATGGAAACGTGCAGGACTTTGCCGCTGTGCAGGCCATTCGCAATGGCGCGGCGATCGCGGCTACGGGCGTTCTGGTGGCAGGCCGGGGCGGCGAGCTGGAGATGCAGGCCCAGCAGATCACGCTGGAGGGCGACTGCACGGAGGATTATCCGCTCCAGCCCAAGCGCCACACGCTGGAATTCCTGCGCGATATCGCATACCTGCGTCCGCGCACCAGGCTTTTCCAGGCGGTGTTCCGCGTGCGCTCCATCGCGGCACAGGCAGTGCACAACTACTTCCAGTCCCGCGGATATGTGTATGTGCATACCCCGCTGATCACCGGCAACGATGCCGAGGGCGCCGGCAATACGTTCACCGTCACCACGGCAGAGCCCGGCAAGCCTTACCACGAGGAGGAGGACTTCTTTGGCAAGCGCACGGCGCTGGCCGTGACCGGCCAGCTGGAGGCCGAGACGTATGCCATGGCGTATAAGCGCGTCTACACGTTTGGCCCGACGTTCCGTGCAGAAAATTCCAACACGAAGACACACGCGGCGGAGTTCTGGATGATCGAGCCGGAGGTGTGCTTCTGCGACCTCGACGGCCTGATGGATCTGGAGGAGGATTTCCTCAAGGCCATCGTCCGTGAGGTGCTCGACAAGGCGATGCCCGAGCTCACGTTCCTGCAGGGCTATGCCAAGTCGAACCTGATTGAGAAGCTCGAAAAGCTGACGACGTCCACCGTCGCCCGCGTCACTCACAAGGAGGCCATCGATATCCTGCAAAAGGCGCCCAAGGCGTTTGAGCACCCGGCCGTGCAGGGAGAGGACCTGTTCAAGGAGCATGAGAAGTACCTGACCGAGGAATACTTCGGCTCGCCGGTGTTCATTTACGACTGGCCCAAGGATATCAAGGCATTCTACATGTACCAGAATGACGACGGAAAGACCGTTGCCGCGGTCGATCTGCTCGTGCCGGGTTCCGGCGAGCTCATGGGCGGCAGCCAGCGTGAGACGCGGTATGATTTGCTCATCGCCCGCATGAATGAGCTGCACATCTCTGCAGAGCAGATGGATTGGTACCTGCAGCTGCGCCGCTATGGCGGATGCACGCACTCGGGCTTTGGCATGGGCTTTGAGCGCCTGGTCATGTATCTGACGGATATTGAGAACATCCGCGACGTGATTCCCTATCCGCGCACGCCTGGCAACTGCGATTTCTGATGCGCGGCGCAGCCGGGCTGCGCGCACGCAGGGGATGGAGAAGAGGAAAGGGTGAACGCGGAGCGCGTCTCCGCAGCGGAAACGATGGAAGGACGATGGATTCGCACTGCGCTGATCTTCGGCCCGGAAGCCATGCGCCGCTTGGCGCAAGCGCGTGTAGCGGTGTTCGGCATCGGCGGCGTGGGGGGGCACTGTGTGCAGGCGCTTGCGCGCTCGGGCATCGGTGCGCTGGATGTGTTTGACGATGACGTGGTCAGCGAGTCTAACATCAACCGCCAGGCTGTTGCCATGACCTCCACATTGGGCAGACCCAAGGTGGAGGTCATTCGCGACCAGGTGCTTGACATCAATCCTAGTGCGCAGGTGACCTGCCACAGGCTGTTTTACACGCCGGAGAATGCCGGTGAGGTCGATCTCTGTGTGTATGACTATGTGGTGGATGCCATCGACACGGTCGGCGCCAAGGTGGAGCTGATTGTGCGCGCACAGGCAGCAGGCGTGCCCGTCATCAGCGCAATGGGTGCAGGCAACAAACTCGATCCCACCCGCTTTGAGGTTGCCGATATCTACGACACGAGCGTGTGCCCGCTCTGCCGCGTCATGCGCACGCAGCTGCGCAAGCGCGGGATTGCGCACCACCGGGTGGTGTATTCCCGCGAGGAGCCGCTGCGCATCGTCGCCGACGAGAGCGGCGGGCGCCATGCGCCCGGCAGCGTGAGCTTTGTGCCGCCCGTCGTGGGGCTGATTCTGGCGGGCGAAGTGATCAAAGATCTGGCAGAGGAAGGAAGAGCATGATGCAGGGAGAACGGGTTTCCTATCAATGGCAGCGGGAGAAAGACAGCGCCTCGCGTCGCGAACAGACGGAGCTCTCCCTCAAGCGTTTTATTCTCAATCAGGCGCGCAATTTTGTTCGCGAGCCGATGGCCGATCTTTACCGCGTGGGGCTGCTTGCGCAGATGCTCGACCGCTATGACGAGCTCCGCGCCAAAGGGCTTTCAGACGAGAGCGCGCTGTATCACGTGGAAAATGAATTCCGCGATATTCCCGATCGGATGCGTGAAGAGGGCTTTGATGAGCTGGAAGCGCCCGGGCATGCCGCCTCGGCCTCTCGCTGGCCGCAGCTGAGCGAGAAAGAGGTGGCCCAATACATCGGAGAGTGCAACGATTCCCTGCATCACACAGCGATTGGCGCGGCGCTGTGCAGCGCATGCTGTGCGCCGTTTATGGCGGCTATGGCTGTATCGGATATTTTCTGGCAGTTTAGCGATATGTTTGCCACGTTGGGCTTGGTCGGTCTGTTTGGCATGATTGGTGTGGGCGTGTACAGCATTGCGACGGCCAGTAAACCCCGTATGCAGGGCCAGATCAAAAAGGGCCGCTTTTCGCTGAGCAACAGCCTGCGCAAGAAGCTGCTGGCTGTGCAGGAAAAGACTGAACAGAAGGCGCGCCGCCGCAGGGGAAAGGGCATTGCGCTGCTGGTGACCTGCGTGATTCCGCTGTTCCTGGGCATGAGCCTGTCGAGCGTATGGTATAACGATCTGGGCGCGATGATGGGCCTTGCGGGCATGTTCGGCATGATCGGCTGGGGTGTGTATGAGGTGATGATGGGCGACGGCGAGAAGAAGCCGCTGCGCCGGCTGCTCGATAAGTGAGCGCGATGCCCACTTGGAGCAGAATTGAGCCTTTGCGCAAAAGCGGCAGGGCTTAAGCTCCGGGGAACCCGCACAGTTGCGCTGCAAGCGCGCCGCGTGCCGGGGATTGGGGCTTTCTGTTCTGCTTTATGTGCAGGCAAGCCTTTCGGTGATCAATCTCAAGTTTATAAAAAACCGCTGAGCATTCCGTCTTGGAATGCACAGCGGTCCTTTTTGTAAATCGAAAACCCCCGCTTCGAGCGGGGG
>DVJV01000234.1 GCA_018716525.1 Candidatus Ventricola gallistercoris | reverse complement strand
AGGAAACCTTGCGCAGCAAGGCTTCCGAATCCGCCGCACATGTCGCCGGATTCGGATTGCATTTGGAGGGCTGCGGCCCTCCAAACCACCCAAAGAGGTTTTTTGACAGTCTGTGCGGCTGCGGGAGTTTTCCCGCGGCCGCTTTTGCGCGTATGCACGCTGCGACGCATCCAAGGGGACAGGAGATTATGCTTTTCTTTTTTGGCGTTTGATGCTATACTAGGGTATCAAGCTGAAAATGGCAAAGCAGGCCATTTCGCAGACAGAGAAGGAAGTGGCCCTTTGGCACAGAATGCACTGGACGCGGCGCACGCGTTTGCCGCCCTGCCCGATCCGCGGGAGATGAACCCGCTGCAAATGGCTTACCTGGGCGATACGCTGCACGACTTGTACGTGCGCACCCGCCTGGCATCCAGCCACATGAGCGTGGGCGCGATGCACAGGCAGGCGATCCGCATGGTGAGTGCGAGCGCACAGGCGCGGATGCTCGAGCAGATCGAGCCGGAGCTGACGGAGGCTGAGGCGGATATCGCCAGGCGCGGGCGCAACGCGCAGGCCAAGCACGCCGCGCCCAAGCACGCCGACCCGGCAGATTACGCGCACGCCACGGGGCTGGAGGCGCTGTGGGGCTATCTGTATGTGACGGGGCAAAATGAGCGGCTGCGCACGCTGATGGGCGAGGCGCTTTCGCGCACGGAGGAACTATGGCACAGGCAAAGCTCAAGGTGATTTTGCTGCGCGCCACGCCCGATCCCGACGAGATCGTGGCGCTGGGAGCGCGGCTGTGTTACGCGCAGGCGGATGTGGAGGCGCTGCGCGAGCGGGTGGAGCGCGCTGACCAGAGCGCCTATGTCTCGCGCGTGATGGCGCGGGGCCACCTGTCCGTGACGGAGCACGCGAGCTTCACGTTTGCGGTGGAGGGCGTCAGCCGGGCGCTGCTGGCACAGCTCACGCGCCACCGGCTGGCTTCGTTTTCGGTGCAAAGCCAGCGCTATGTGTCGATGGCGGACGGGTTTGACTATGTGATTCCGCCTTCGATTTCGGCGCTGGGCGAGGAAGAGGAGCGCGAATTCATAAGAGAGATGGACACCATGCACGCATGGTATCGCCGCTGGCAGGAAAAACTGGGCGGGGCGGGTGAATCTGCCAACCAGGATGCGCGCTTTGTGCTGCCCAATGCGGCATCGACGCGGCTGGTGATGACGATGAACGCGCGCGAACTGATGCACTTTTTCGAGCTGCGCTGCTGCAACCGCGCGCAGTGGGAGATTCGCGAGATGGCCTGGCAGATGCTCGCGCTATGCCGCCAGGAAGCCCCGGCGTTGTTTGCGCAGGCGGGCCCGGCGTGCCTGCGGGGCGCGTGCCCGGAGGGGGCATCCACCTGCGGGCGGGCAGACGAGGTCAGGCGCAGAAGCGAAGCGCTGTAATCAAGGGAAAAACACGCCCTGAAGCCAAAGAGGAACGGAAAAGAGAGGAAAAGCACGATGGCTTATTACGATCAGTTTACCAAGAAGACGCACAGCAAGCGCGACGACTGGCGCGACGACGAGCTCACCCATCGTCCGCAGCGGGACGAGGGACGCGGCGTGCCCACCGAGCGCCGCCGTCCGGAGCACGCGGATGCGCGTGACCGCCGTGCGAGCACGGATCGCCCCTATGAGCAGCGCTCCCGTGGCGACAGGCCCTATGGAGATCGCCCCTATGAGCAGCGCGCGCATGGCGAACGCCCCCGCGCAGATCGCCCGTATGCAGAGCGGGCGGAGCGCCGCGACAGGCGGCCCGGCGCACCGGAGCGCGCGCCGCGCGGCACTTACCGGGATGAACGGCCGGTGCGCCCCGAGGGGCGTCCGGCACCGCGGCAGGAGCAGCCGCCCATGCCGCCGGAGGAGCGCGAAAACCTGCTGGTGGGCCGCAACCCTATCCGCGAGGCGCTGCGCAGCGGACGCGACATGGAGAAGCTGCTGGTGGCGCGCGGCGAATTGATCGGCTCGGCGCGTGAAATCGTGGCCATGGCGCGGGAACAGCACGTCGTGGTGCAGGAGGTGGACCGCGCCCGGCTGGACGCAATGGCGCCCAACCATCAGGGGCTGATCGCGGTGGTGTCGGCGTTTGCCTACCGTAGCGTGGAGGACATGCTGGCGCTGGCCAAGTCCCGCGGGGAAGACCCGCTGCTGGTCATACTGGATGGCGTGACGGACCCGCACAACCTGGGCGCGATCATCCGCAGCGCGGAGTGCGCGGGCGCGCATGGCGTGATCATTCCCGAGCGGCGCGCCGTGGGGCTGACGCCGGCGGCGGTGAAGGCGAGCGCGGGCGCGGTGGAATACATTCCCGTGGCGCGCGAGACGAACCTGACGCGCACCATCGAGCGGCTCAAGAAGGAAGGCATCTGGATCTACGGCGCGGCGATGGAGGGCGAGGACTACCGCAAGGTGGACTTTGCTGGCCCGGCGGCGCTGGTCATCGGCTCGGAGGGGGAGGGCATTTCCCGGCTGGTCGCCCAAAACTGTGACCGGCTGATCAGCCTGCCCATCCGCGGCAAGATCGACTCGCTCAATGCGTCGGTTGCCGCGGGCGTGCTGCTCTACGCCATGACGGCGGTACGGGTGTGAAGCCGCTGCTGCTGGTGGACGGCTACAACGTCATCGGCGCGTGGGATGTGCCGCGCAAGGAGAAGCTGTCCATCGGGGAGGCGCGCGAGCGGCTCGTGCACCTGATTGCCGACTATGCGGGCTATGCCGGCGAAGAGGTGATCGTCGTCTTCGACGGCCACTATACGGACAGGCCCGTGCGCTCGCATGAGCACGTGCACGGGGTGGAGGTCGTATTCACCAAGCGCTCGGAGAGCGCGGACAATTACATTGAGGCTCTGTGCGCCTCCGTGCCCAAGTGGCGGCAGGTGCGTGTGGCCACCAGCGACGCCGTCGAGCAGACGGTCACGCTGGGACGCGGGGCGGTGCGCATCTCCTCGCGCGAGTTTCTCATCGAGCTGACGCAGGTCCGCCTGACGGGCCGGGGGCGGATGCAGGAGGAGAAGGTCTCCCGCGGGGACATCTTTTCCAGGCTGCCCCCGCACCAGCGGGAGATCTTTGAGCGGATGCGCCGGGGCCGGGAGTGACGCGGCCCCGCCGCCACAGCAGCATGACCAAGGAGGACACGATGCACCACGACTTTGACAGCATGACCGACGAGGAAATCGCCCTGATGGCACAGCAGGGCGACATTGACGCGTCGGAATACCTGCTCAACAAGTACAAGAACTTCGTACGCTCCAAGGCACGCAGCTATTTTCTGGTCGGCGCGGATCACGAGGACATCGTGCAGGAGGGCATGATCGGGCTGTTCAAGGCGTTTCGGGACTTCCGGCCCGACAAGCTGGCGTCGTTTCACGCGTTCGCGGAGATCTGCGTGACCCGGCAGATCATCACGGCGATCAAGACGGCGACGCGGCAAAAGCACATTCCGCTCAACTCATATGTGTCGCTCAACAAGCCCATCTACGAGGAGGAGAGCGACCGCACACTCATGGACATCATCACCGAGGGGCGCAGCGCAGACCCGGAGGAGCTGCTCATCGGCCAGGAAAACTATGTGAGCATCGAAAGCCGCATCGACGAGGCGCTCTCGCCCCTGGAGCGGCGGGTGCTGGCGGCGTATCTGGACGGAAAAAGCTATCAGGAAATCGCCAAGATGCTGGGGCGGCACGTCAAGAGCATTGACAATGCGCTCCAGCGCGTCAAGCACAAGATTGAAAAGCTCATTCGCGAGCGCAATGCCTGAAAACACACGCTCAACCGCTGACCGCACCACCTTTTTCGGGTAAAAATGCACAGAGATATTGACAATCTTCAAAGATTTGGATAGAATAAGGCTGTATAAACCGGTTGACAGCCTTTCGCAGGTGTAGTTTAATGGCAGAACTTCAGCTTCCCAAGCTGACCGCGTGGGTTCGATTCCCATCACCTGCTCCATAGCGAC
>DVJV01000233.1 GCA_018716525.1 Candidatus Ventricola gallistercoris | reverse complement strand
CGTTCCGCGTGCGTTTGCTGCCGCGGTATGCGCCCTTTCAATCTGTACGAGGAGATTGTCCGCATGTTCAGAACTCACGCGCAGCGCACCATGGATATGACCGAGGGAAAGCTGTTTCTAAAAGTGCTCTTCTTCTCCCTGCCGATCATGTTTTCCGGCATCCTTCAGCTGATCTTTAACGCTGCCGACACCATCGTGGTCGGCCGCTTTGTGGGGAAAGAAGCCCTTGCCGCTGTCGGCTCCGTCGGCTCGCTCAACAACATGATCATCAGCCTGTTCATCGGCCTGTCCGTCGGTGTCAATGTGCTCGTTGCACGCTACACGGGCTCCCGGGAAGACGCCAATGTCTCCAACACCGTACACACCTCCGTGCTCCTCTCCGTCATTGGCGGTGCGGCGCTTGGTGTGTTCGGCTTCGCTCTGGCCCGTCCCCTGCTCGAGCTGATGGGTACGCCCATGGACGTAATCGACCTGGCAACGCTCTACATCCGCATCATATTCGTGGGTATGCCTGTGCAGATGCTCTACAACTTCTGCTCTGCCGTGCTGCGCGCTGTGGGCGATACCAAGCGCCCGCTCTATTTCCTGACGATCTCCGGCATCATCAACGTGATTCTCAACCTCGTGTTCGTCATCGTCTTCAACCTCAGCGTCGCAGGCGTCGCCCTGGCCACCATCATCTCCCAGGCTGTATCCGCCGCGCTGGTTACCCGCTCTTTGATGCTCATGGATGGCCCCACCCACCTTTTCCTGCGCAGACTGCGCATCCATCGCCGGATTCTCTGGCACATCATCCGCATCGGCCTGCCCGCCGGCATCCAAAGCTGCGTGTTCTCGCTCTCCAATGTGATCATCCAGTCCTCGGTCAACAGCTTTGGCTCCGTAGTTGTGGCTGGCAATGCCGCGGCTTCCAACGTGGGCAATTTCGTTTACCAGGCCATGAACACATTCCAGCAGGCCATTACCTGCTTTGCCGGTCAGAATATCGGTGCCCGCAAGCCACGCCGCGTGCTGAGTTCCATGTACGCCTGCCTGTTCTGGGCCTTGCTGTTTGGTTTGGTGTTCGGCCCGCTCTCCTGCATATTTGGCACGCAGCTTCTCTCCTTCTATTCGACAGACGCTGACGTCATTGCCACCGGTCTGGAGCGGCTGTACATCGTCTGCGGCCCGTACTTCCTGTGCGGCATCATGGACGTGATGACCGGCGTGCTGCGCGGCATCGGCTACTCGCTGCTGCCGATGATCGTCTCGCTGCTGGGTGCGTGTGCCTTCCGCATTCTGTGGGTCATGACCGTGTTTGTGGCAGTGCCCACCATGGCCTGCCTGATGATCTCTTACCCCGTCTCCTGGGCGCTCACATTCCTGACGCTCGTGGTGATCTTTGCAGTACTCTGGCGCAAGCTGCGCAAGGGATACTCCGCCGGGGAGCTCTCCGCATACTAACGCCCGCGCCTGATTTTCAGGTGTGAGCATGGATATAAATCAGGATATGCCGCCGCTGCTCCCCTGAAACATATCACTCCAAAAAACAACTGGACAGGGCTCGAAGAAGATGTTCTTCGAGCCCTGCCTGTTGTATGGGCTTATTGATGAATGACATCAGCAGAGTGGGCGCTTGCAAAGCATCAGCTCTGGAGCGGCTATCGCGCAATGCACATCACACGTTCCAAAGCAGATGGCTTTTGCCGGAAAATATCAATTAGTCTTTCTTCTTGGGCTTGCCATTGTGATAGGTGTTGGCAAACTCATAATCCTTGCCCGGCAGAATGGCGTTGACCACAATGCCAACAATCGCCGCAACAGCCAGACCGGAGAAGTTGAGCGAGAATCCGCCGACGACAACGCTGATGGCGCCGTTTGCGGAGAAGGTGATGCCAAGCGCCAGCGAGATGATCAGCGAGACGACGATCACGTTTCGGCTCTTGGCGAGATCGACCTGGTTTTCAACCAGATTGCGCACGCCGATAGCGGAGATCATGCCGTAGAGGATCAGCGACACGCCGCCAATTGTGCCGGTGGGCATAGCGGAAACGAGCGCGGAGAACTTCGGGCAAAGGGAAGAAAGAATGGCGAAGATGGCTGCCAGGCAAATGACGCGCGGATCATAGACCTTGGTGAGCGCCAGAACGCCTGTGTTTTCGCCGTAAGTGGTGTTGGCAGGCGCGCCAAACAGGGATGCGATGGAGGTGGCCAGGCCGTCGCCCAGCAGCGTGCGGTGCAGACCGGGCTCTTCAATGAAGTTCTCACCGACGGTGGAGGAGATAGCGCACATGTCGCCGATGTGCTCAATCATCGTGGCGAAAGCAATGGGCATGATGGCGATGATGGCGCTGACGAGCAGGTTCATATCGCATTTGCCGATCAGGGAAAAGACCGTGTTTTCCATCTTCACCGGCATACCGATCCAAGCGGCCTGCGCCACGCCGGAAAAGTCCACCTGGCCGAGCACGGCGGCCAGCGCATAAGAGACAAGCACGCCCATCAGGATCGGAATGATGCGCAGCATGCCGCGGCCCCAGATGCTCACGGCGACAACCGTGATGATGGCAACCAGCGCAATGCCCCAGTTGCCCGTACAGTTGTTGATGGCGGAGTTGGCCAGCGTCATGCCGATGCAGATGATGATCGGGCCGGTGACAACGGGCGGGAAGAAGCGCATCACGCGTGTGGTACCGAAACTGCGCATCAGCGCCGCAAGCACCAGATAGAGGAGGCCTGCGCATGCAACGCCTACACAGGCATACGGGAGAAGCTCCGCTTCTCCATTGGGCGCGATGGCCGCATAGCCCGCCAGGAAAGCGAACGAACTGCCCAGGAAAGCAGGCACCTTTCCCTTGGCCAAAAAGTGAAACAGCAGCGTGCCCAGGCCTGCAAAGAGCAGGGTGGCGGAAACGCTCAGGCCGGTCAGCGCGGGGACAAGCACCGTTGCGCCAAACATGGCGAACATGTGCTGAAGGCCCAGAATCAGCATTTTGGGCACACCCAGTGTGCGTGCGTCGCGGATACCTTGATTCTCCATGACGAAGACTCCTTTGTAATATAGATTATTTGTGCGCATGGTGTCACTCATTACGCTTATTATATGGAAACCCGCATGAAAAAGCAAGAGTGAATCTCCATACTTTCAAATATACCGAAACCAAACCGAAATGCACCGCTTTGCCATGGGCAAAGGAAACTCAAAATCTGCGCCTGGGGTTGGTTTATGGCAGCCTGGCAGGCAGTTCGGTTTTTCTCTCGGCTGACAGGTCCCAAAGACGCGCACTGTGTACGCTGCCAGCTTTGCGCAGCCACACCGGCGAAATTGAGCAGGCGTTGTACTTCAATGCAGCAGAGCGATTTATCAGCAAAGTGGACGCTTACGGAACACCGCCTGAGATATCCCTCAAGCGGCAGTATTACATCTGCGGCGTGTCGTCCAGCGTATGCGCTGTGCCCGGTTCATCAGAAGTCGTGGCGCGAACAAGCGGTTCATGCCCATCCTCCTGCGCATTTTCAGACCCGGCACTGTTCAAAGCGCTTCCTGCGTCAGCCAGCGGCGCTTCACCGTCAGACAGTTCCGATGCCGTTTGAGCGCCTGCTGCGCTGAGTTTGGCGGCCAGTGCGGAAAAGTCGATTTCCGGCAGATCCGAAAGCGATGAGATACAGAAGTGCCTCAAAAAAGCATCTGTCGTGCCGTAAAGAATCGGACGGCCCAACGCCTCCTTGCGTCCCACTTCCTCGATGAGTCCGCGCGTCACGAGCGCCTGCACCGAATAATCGCACTTGACACCGCGCACCTGCTCGATCTCCGCCTTGGTCACGGGCTGGCGGTAGGCTATGACCGCAAGCGTCTCCATGACCGCCTGCGAAAGCGACTGTTTTTGTACCGGCTGGAGCAGCTTTTCCACATAGGCGGCATAGTCCGGCCTTGTGGCCAGCTGCACATGCGTGCCAAAGCGCAAAAGCCGCAAGCCCCGGCGCTCAAAGTCATAGCCGCTTTCCAGCGCGTCAAGCGTCTCATTGAGCTGAGCTTCCGAGATTTCCATGGCGCGGCAGATTTCGCGCTTTTCCACCGCGTCCCCCGTCACAAAGAGGATCGCTTCCACGATCCCCACGCGTTCGGTCAGCTCAGGCGCCTGCGTTCCCGGCAGACGTGTCTGCATCACGCGCGTCTGATCCGGATGTGTCGGTTCCGTCTGCGTCTTTCTGCAACTCTCGCTGTTCTCCATCTTCCCCATCCCCTCTGCCGGGCAGAATCAGTATATCATCGTACGCACGCTCTTGCCGGGCGCGCAGCCGCCCAAGCTTGAGCAATTCAAGCATGGCCATGAAATACGTGACGATCTCATCGCGCGTCACCTCCGGCGAGAGCATATCCGTAAAGAGCACGGGCCCCTTGCGAAGCCTCGCCGTCAGGTTGAATACACACTGCTCGATCGTAAACCGGTCGCGCGTGATCGCCCTGAACACGCGCCCCGGCTCATCGACCTGTGCCTGCCGGGCCAGAATGCGCTCCATGGCGCGCACAAGCCCTTCAAGCGACAAACCGGTCAGCTCCACAGGCTGCGGCGGCAGCGGATATTCCTCCGGCAGTTTGGAGAAGACCTTCATCGCCGCCTGCTCAAACTCCTTCATCCGCCCGGCGCTCTCCTTATAGAGCTTGTATTCCTCCAGGCGGCGGATCAGCGCCTGCTCCGGCGTCTCACCTTCCTCATCCTCCGGCTGCGGCGGGCGCGGCAGCA